>NZ_JBBCKX010000004.1:0-295407 GCF_037153115.1 Pantoea sp. USMM079 | reverse complement strand
CTGGTGCTGCCGGAAAGAAGAGTGCGGCATTACCCAAGGGCGGTAAAAAAGAAGCCGCAACGTTATCCGCTGCGGCCTCCATTAAGATCTTAACTGACAAGCATTACGCCTCGACGGGGTTTTTTATTTCCGTTAACCGGCGACGACCACCAGTTTTTGATTCGCAAACTCCTTCAGGCCAAGATCGGACAACTCCCGTCCATAGCCTGAGCGTTTCACGCCACCAAACGGCAACTCCGCGGCGGTATCGCTCTGAGAGTTGATAAACACCATACCGGTCTCGATCTGCGATGCCATGTTGCGCCCACGCAAAATATCGCGCGTCCACACTGAACCGCCCAGACCGTAGTGCGAATCATTGGCCAGGGCAATGGCTGTGCGATCGTCAGCCACCACATAAACCTGTGCCACCGGTCCAAAGAACTCCTGGTAATAGGCGGGATTTTGCGGTGTGAGGCCAGTCAGTATCGTCGGCTGATAATAACAACCCACGCCTTCTATCACTTTTCCGCCCAGTTCAACATGCGCACCCTGCTTAACCGCATCCTCAACCTGTTTCACTAAACGGTCGCGAGCCTCTTTCGATGAAAGCGGACCCAGCGTGGTGCTTTCATCCAGTGGATCCCCCGGTTTAGCTGATTGCAGGGCCGCGCTAAACTTTGCCATAAACTCAGTGGCGATATTTTCGTGCAGGATAAAGCGTTTTGCTGCTGTACATACCTGACCACAGTTGCTCAATCGTGCCTGCGCACCCTGGCGCACAGCTTCGTCGATATCGGCATCGTCCAGCACCACGAATACATCATTGCCGCCTAGCTCCAGCGTGGATTTTTTCAGATGTTTACCTGCTTGTTCCGCCACGGCGCTACCGGCACGTTCAGAGCCCGTCAGCGCGACACCTTGCACGCGCGGATCGGCAATCAGATCGGCGACCTGTTGATTCGAGACAAACAGATTGGTCCACGCACCCTTTGGCGCACCCGCTTCTTCAACCAGTTTTTCGAAGACATCCGCACAGTGCGGCACAATGTTGGCATGTTTCGCCAGCACCGGATTTCCCAGTGCCAGATTCGGCGCCAGCACGCGCATCAGCTGGTAATATGGGAAGTTCCAGGGCTCGACGGCGACCACTACGCCAATCGGGTGATATTCAAGCCAGGCATCACCCACCGTGCTGGGATAAGGTTGTGCCTGCAATAAGTGAGCCGCATGTTCGGCATAGTACCGAGCGATCTGCGCGCAGATTTTTACTTCACCCCGGCTTTGACCAATTAACTTGCCCATCTCACGACTGGCAATCTCAGCTAATTCGTCAACGCGCTGATCAATCAAATCGGCCAGTCGGTGCAGCACCTGCAGGCGTGGCTGCATATCGCCTTTACACCACGTAGAGTGGTAGAGTTCGTCAGCCGCGCTGAGTGCCTGCTGCATGAAGGTGTCATCGTGATTAGGCCAGGATTTCAGCAACTGATTATTGGCCGGGTTGATGCTTTGATAGGCTGACATAAAGGGCTCCTTGGCAGAAAAAATGACAAAGGCGGGACATGCCCGCCTGCGTGTTAAACGTTTTTACGCTCGACTGTTTTGTCGTCCCACGTCAGAACGTCCTGATCGGTCTTATCAAAAGCGCGGAGCAGCACATCGTCGCTACCTTGCTGACGCCAGATTTCTTCCGCGAGTCGTTCGTCATAATTTGCCACCTCAAAAATGGCTTCAGCAATTTCAGGTGAGGTGTGGCGCAGCGTGGCCCATTCGCCCACGTGGTGAGCTTTCGACTGTTCTGTGGCCATAAAGGTCTCCTGTTGTGGATTTATCCTTGCAGTTTTACCGCCAGTCCGGCGACGTATTGGCCCTGATAACGGGCAATTCCCAGTTCTTCTGCTGACGGTTGGCGTGAGCCGTCACCGCCCGCAATGGTGGTGGCGCCATAAGGCGTGCCGCCGCGTACTTGGGATATATCGAAAAGTTCTTTGGTGCCATAACCGATAGGCACGATAACCATGCCGTGATGGGCGAGGGTGGTCCAAACGGAGGTGATGGTTTGTTCCTGACCGCCACCGGTGCCGGTAGAGGCGAATACACTGGCGAGTTTGCCGTACAGCGCGCCTGAGGCCCATAATCCGCCGGTGCGATCCCAGAAATTACGCATCTGACCGGCCATATTGCCAAAGCGGGTTGGCGTACCCACGATGATGGCGTCGTACTGGGTTAAATCTTCAGGTTTTGCTTCAGCCGCCGCCTGATTCACCTTGCCGCCCACCTGCGCAAATCTCTCCGCATCCATGCTTTCCGGTACACGAAGAATGGTGACTTCCGCACCGCTCACACTCTTTGCGCCTTCAGCCACGGCTTGCGCCATGGTTTCGATATGTCCATACATTGAGTAATAAAGCACCAAAACTTTTGCCATGGTTTTCTATCCTGCTGAGGGTGATGAGTATTCAGAAGTATAGAAGAGACTGCGTAAGGTGCCGGAAGGGAGGATAAATGGATACGTCTAGCGCTGCGCTTTTTACCCGGCTAACCGCTTGTAAGCTGGATGTTAATCTGGTTTATGATGGAAAAATAAGTGAATTATATGTTTCAAAGTATGAATATTAGCCGAATGTCAGACTGGCCTGGCTATCCTTTTATCAGGTGGCGCGAATACTCCGCCGCCTTGCTTTTCACCACATTGGATGAAAAGGCCTAACCACAGATGCTCAATCCCTGGAGGAAATGATGGCACAACATCGTGGAGGATCAGGCAATTTCGCGGAAGATCGCGAGAGAGCCGCGGAAGCCGGTCGTAAAGGCGGAAAAAATAGCGGCGGTAATTTCAGGAACGACCCGCAACGCGCTTCCGAAGCAGGTGAAAAAGGGGGACGCAGTCGCAGCAAGAAGTAATGTGATTGTGTTTGATTCCCCCTCCGCCGGGTTCTCCCGGCGGTAACAAAGATTGCTTTTCCCCTCCTGACCAGGCAAAAATGATCGCCAATCGATTATTTTGGTGCGTTATGTCTGCTTCAAACTCCCGTCTCAGCCTGCGTATTACGCGTCAGGAACTCGTTCTCATCTTCATTACCATGGTTTGGGGTGGCACCTTTTTGGTGGTGCACCGGGCGATGGCACATTCCGGTCCCTTTTTCTTTGTGGGGCTGCGCTTTGCCACGGCAACGTTATTGCTGGCCTTCTTCTTTCGTCGCTACCTGAAACACATGACTTGGCTCGAAGTGAAAGCCGGTGCGCTGATTGGCCTGTCGATTGCGGGTGGCTACGGCTTACAAACCTGGGGGATGCAAACCATCTCCAGCAGCCAGTCGGCGTTTCTGACCGCGCTATATGTGCCGGTGGTACCGTTACTGCAATGGGTATTTCTGCGCCGTCCGCCAGGGTTAATGGCATGGATTGGCATTATGCTGGCGTTTACCGGTTTAGTGCTGGTGGCCGGGCCACAAGACGGTAGCCTGACGTTGAACGCGGGCGAGATAGCGACGTTACTCAGTACACTGGCGATTGCGGCTGAAATTATTCTGATCAGTCGCTTTGCAGGCCAGGTTGATGTGCGTCGCGTGACGCTGATCCAACTGATGGTCGCATCGGCTTGCGCTTTTGTCTTTATGATCCCTAATGGCGAATCGGTCCCAACGATCTCAACGCCATTGCTGTTGAGTGCGCTGGGTCTGGGTGCGGCCAGTGCACTGATTCAGGTGACAATGAACTGGGCACAGCGCAGCGTGTCACCGACACGTGCCACAGTGATTTACGCGGGTGAACCGGTCTGGGCAGGGGTAGTAGGACGGATTGCAGGTGAACGTTTACCGACCGCAGCCCTGTTGGGTGGTGCGCTGATCGTCTGTGGGGTCATCGTCAGCGAGTTACGACTTCGCCGCAAGAAAGCGGTGCCTGAGCAGGCACCGCTGGAGCCTTAAGGATGTTGTCGTGCCGCCTGGCTTGCCAGCGCGGCGCCCCGACGTTTAAGAATGGCGTTAAGAATGATGGCACCGAAAGTCGCGGTGCCAATCCCACCAATGGTAAAACTGCCGATCTTTAAAGCAAAATCACCAGCGCCCAACACTAACGTGGTGGCCACCATGATCAAATTGCCGTTCTGACTGAAATCAACGTTGTTTTGCACCCAGATCCGCGCACCTGCCACGGCAATTAAACCGAATACCACAATTGACGCGCCGCCAATCACCGGGCCGGGAATAGTATGAATCAAGGCACCAAACTTCGGTGAGAAACCGAGTATCAGCGCAATGACTGCGGCCGCGACAAACGCCAGTGTCGAATAGACTTTGGTCACCGCCATCACGCCAATATTCTCGGCGTACGTCGTTACACCGCTGCCACCCATCGATCCTGACAACATGGTGGCGAGGCCATCCCCGACAAACGCACGTCCCATCCAGGGATCAAGATTGCGTCCCGTCATACCGGCGACGGCTTTAATATGCCCCAGGTTTTCAGCCACCAGAATGATAGCCACAGGGGCAATCATCACTATCGCCTGCATATCAAACACCGGCGCGGTGGTGTGTGGTAAACCAAACCAGGGCGCACTGGCGACACCGCTAAAATCGACTGGCTTACCGAGGCCAAACACATTGGTGAGCAAGGCGTAGATCGCCCAGGCGACAATCAGGCCAACCAGAATCAGCAAGCGCTGAACCAAACCGCGTGTGAAGACCGCGACCACGCCAATGCACAGCACGGTCATGACGGCCATCCAGCTATCGAACATTGATGCTGATACGCCATGGACAGCAATTGGTGCCAGGTTCAGGCCAATTGCCATCACCACTGCACCCGTGACGACAGGGGGCATGAGCCGCTCAATCCAACCCGTGCCCACCTTCATAACGATCAGGCCAATGAAGGTATAAAGCGCGCCGCAGGCAATGACGCCGCCTAGAGCCAGCGACAGATTAGGGTTCAATCCCTGGCCGTTGAATCCGGTCACCGCGATAATCACCCCGACAAAGGCGGCGCTGGATCCAAGATAACTCGGCACGCGTCCGCCAGTGACCACAAAGAACAGCAGCGTGCCGATACCGGAAACCAGAATCGCCAGGTTGGGGTCGAGTCCCATCAACAACGGCATTAGCACCGTCGCGCCAAACATTGCTACAGCATGCTGCAGGCCCATGACAAACGTCTGCCCGAACGGCAGGGTTTCATCCGGTGCAATCAGCCCATCTTCGGTCATGGCTGACTTTTTCTGCCAGCGGGGGAACCAGGAATTCGCCATCGTTTTCTCCAGGATATCGGTGGAACCGGACCGCGCAGAGCGGCGTTAGCGGGCGTCCTGCCGTAAAAGGTGATGATATCCACGGTCAAACCACGCCAGGCCATGGGAATCATCGTTACGTACCAGCGCAAGTACTTCACACATCAAAACGTCGTGTGTGCCAACACTGACCACCTGGGTGATTTTGCAATCGAACGACACGGTGGCACCCTCCAGCAGCGGTGAACCGCTGGCCAGCGTGTGCCAGTTAGCCGCAGCAAAGCGCTGTTCCATCGGCGTCTTCCCGCCAAACAGTGTCGAAAGATCTTCATGACCGGCCGCCAGGGTGTTGACGCACAGATAGCCATTGTCCCGAAAGGTCGGCCAGACTGAGGCCGAACGATTCAGACACACCAGCAAAGTGGGCGGCGTATCCGTCACGCTGCAGACGGCTGAGGCGGTGAATCCGGCGCGACCGGCAGGGCCGGCGGTGGTGATAATATTGACCGCCGCACCCAATCGCGCCATGGCATGGCGAAAAGCATCGCGATCTACATTCGGCAGCAGCGGCAGTTCATGCACACTCATGGTTTCACTCCTCTGTTCAACTCGCGGCGCGCTGTGCAGGTGCCGCCGTTTCGGCCAGCCATCCCAGCAGCAGAGCGTTAAATTTATCGGCATCGGTCACGCTCATCGCATGCCCGCCCCACGGCATCTCAATCAGAGTGCCATTCGGCAGCGCCTGGGCCAGTTGTGGAGAGCAGCTCCACGGCACCAGCAGATCGTCCTGGCTACAAATGGCTAACACAGGCTGATGAATCCGCGCCGCATGCGTACGGAAATCACTGTTCATTAATGCATGCAAGCGGCGCAGCAGATTTTCCATGCCCTGAAAATGGGTCACGTGATGGGCATCTTCAGCGGTGATGCGCGCCTGATGGCGCGCCAGCCATTCAGCCGGATAGAGGAACAGTGGCTGCGCGCGCACAAAGGCCTCTACGCCCACATTGAGCAGTAAATCCTGCCGCACCTGGAAGCAGCGTTGCGTATGCGGATCCAACGAGAGCCAGCCATTAATCACCACGATGCGGCCGACACGGTCGGGATAATCCAGCGCCAGCTGCAGGCCAATCAGGCCACCCAGCGCGTGGCCAATAATGTCGTAATGGTGAATGTCATGTTGCGCCAGTAATTCAGCCAGTTCGGCGGCCATCATCGCCATGCTGTAGCCTTCAGGCAGCGTATCGGCACTGCGACCGGTACCGCGCTGATCGTAAGTTACCACGCGATAATGGGGAGCGAGCGCCGCCAGCTGGGGTTGCCAAAAGCCCGCCACGCCACCCAGGCCGGACGACAGCACCAGTGTTGGCGCGTCGGCAGCGGTTAAACCATGAATCTCAAGGTGCATTACGCCTCCTGCGGCCCGATGTGCGCGACGCTGGCAATTTCAATCAGCGCATCTGGTTTAACCAATCCACACTGAATGCAAAAGCGCGCGGGTTTGTCGCCGGGGAAATACTCGGCGTAGACCTGGTTAATCGCGGCGTAATGGCTCCAGTCGGTGAGGAAAATAGAGTTGAAAGTGACGTCACTCATGCTGCCACCGGCGGTCTCGATCACCTTTTTGATGGTTTCCAGTACGTGTCGGGTTTGTGCCGCGGCATCGCCGACGTGGACGACATTGTTACTGGCATCGAACGGTAGCGTGCCTGACACGTACACCACGCCATCGGCCAGGGTTCCTGGCACAAAGGGCGCAATTGGGGTGCCGCTGCCGGCAGGAATAATCACACTTTTAGGCATCGTCGCAGTTCCTTATCGTTATGGTTTTGCAGGTGAGATGGACCCTAAGCTTTCAGAGCTTCACAAAAAGTGTCCGTGTCGCTAACCCAGCCAAAGAAGGTTTCGATGTTGAAAATCGCCGCTTGTTGGGCAAATGCCGGTCCGGCCTGATAAGTGGCGTCTTCCAGCACCACGCCAAAATATTCGAGGAAGAAGCCATCGCGCAGTGTCGACTCAACGCACACGTTGGTGGCAATGCCGGTGAACACCAGGTGGCGGATACCGCGGCTGCGCAGCATGCTATCGAGTGGCGTATTGAAGAAGCCACTGTAGCGCGGTTTGGGCAGCACGATGTCTCCTGCCTGCGGCACCAGTTCATCCACCAGCGCATAATCCCAGCCGCCTTTCGACAGCAGCGTGCCCTGTAACTCCGGGCGCTTACGCATGGTTTTCAGTGCATTCGATTTATGGAAGTTAGGCGAGCCGGCATCACCCGCTTCAACGTACTGGTCATCCCAGCCGTTCTGGAACCAGATAATCTGCATGCCAGCGGCGCGCGCCGCGGTTACCGCCTGATGAATTTTGGCGATCACTGGCTTTGTGGCGGAGACATCAAAGCCAGCAAGATCCAGATAACCCCCTTCGGTGGCATAGGCATTCTGCATATCGACGACGATCAAGGCGCTTTGCGTCGGCGGCAGTGCAATCGATTCTGGTCGGGCGGGCAGGGTGATATTGGACAAATTCGACGTATGGGCGCAAGTCACGGTACTCATCAGGCAACCTCCTTCTGCGAAGTGATAACGTTTTGACGACACTGCATTAATGGCTGGATACGCTCACCGAAATCTTCAATGCCTTGCAGGAAGTCATCGAAGGTCAGAAGCACGCCCTGTGTGCCGTCAACCTCGGCAACTTCATCCAACATTCGTGCCACATTGGCGTATGAACCCACTAAGGTGCCCATATTGATGTTCACGGCTGATGTGGGATCGGCCATCTGACGCACGTTGGTGTCGCTGCCGGACTTGGTATCCTGCTGACTTTGTGTGGTGAGCCAGGCAAGCGCTTCTTCATCAGCACCCGCTTTGTAATGCTCCCATTTGGCGCGTGCGGCTTCGTCACTTTCGGCAGCAATGATCATAAACAGCACATAGGAACCGACATCCCGTCCGGCTTTATCTGCTGCGACTTTCATGCGGCTGGCGGTCGGGGCGAAGGCGGTAGGCGTGTTGACCCCTTTACCGAAACAGAAGTTGTAATCGGCATGCTGCGCGGAGAATGCCATGCCGGCATCGCTCTGACCGGCGCAGATCACCTTCATCGGTTTCTGCGGTTGCGGGCTCACGCGGCAGTCGTTCATGGTGAAAAATTCACCCTTGAAGTCACTCTGACCGGTGCCCCATAAATCGCGCAGCACGGTGACGTACTCGGTGAGGTATTGGTAACGGCTGGAGAAGTATTCATCACCCGGCCACAATCCCATCTGTTCGTATTCGGGTTTCTGCCAGCCGGTGACCAGATTGACACCGAAACGACCATTGGAAATCGAATCGATGGTGGCGGCCATGCGCGCCACAATTGCTGGGGGCAGCGTCAGAGTGGCTGCCGTGGCATAGATTTCAATTCTTGAGGTCACCGCCGCGAGCCCCGCCATCAATGTGAAGGATTCGAGATTGTGATCCCAGAATTCGGTTTTACCCCCGAAGCCGCGCAGTTTGATCATCGAGAGCGCAAAGTCGAAGTGATAATGCTCGGCCTTCAGCACAATCTCTTTATTCAGTTCAAAAGTCGGTTTGTACTGCGGCGCATGGGTGGAGATGAGCCAGCCATTATTGCCAATCGGGATAAATACGCCAATTTTCATGTGAAACCTCTCTGCATTGAACGGGCATTGCTCTACGCGCTGCACTGCTTCCTGCACGCATCCTGCGAGCGGCGCTCAGTCACAAAACTGCAAAGCCTGTGCCACATTTTTAAACACCTTGTACAACAATGTGTTAAAACCCATGGAAGGATGAAAGTGGAGTGTCTGGTCTAAATCAGACCGTTTGGTCAAAACTTTTTGCACGTTTTTCATGCGCACGGTGGTCAAAAAAGGTGCAGGGAGAGCGATTAGGCAGGAAAGAGGGGCTTTGTTATGATGCGGACAGGCAGGATTGAAGAGGTAACAGTGTGAAAAGCGATGAAAAACAACCGGGCCGACGTTCACGTGCCGTTGCCGCAAAACGGGCTGCGATACTGGAAGCGGCGTTAAGCTTCTTCTCGCAGTTCGGTATTCACGGTACCAGCCTCGATAAAGTGGCAGAGCGTGCCGACGTCTCCAAGACCAATTTGCTTTACTACTATCCCTCAAAAGAGGTGCTGTATATCGCGGTTCTGAAGGAGATCCTTGATGTCTGGCTGGCTCCACTGCGCGCACTGCGCCACGATCAGGACCCACTGACCGCCATTCGGAAATATATCCGTCTTAAGCTGGAGGTGTCGCGCGATCACCCGCAAGCCTCGCGCTTGTTCTGTCTGGAGATGCTCCAGGGTGCGCCGTTACTCAAAGGTGAACTGGCCGGGGATTTAAAAGCGCTGGTAGATGAGAAGGCGGCGATCATCGAGCAGTGGATTGCGGAAGGGCGGTTAGCCGGGGTACAGCCGCAGCATCTGTTTTTCCTGCTGTGGGCCACCACGCAACATTACGCGGATTTTGCGTCACAGGTTGAGGCGATCACCGGCCAGACCCTGAGTGACCCGGAATTTTTCGAGCAAACGCTGGAGAATGTACAGCGCATGATTATTGAAGGGATCCGCGTGCGTTGATCCAGCTTTAACCAGGAGAGTGCATGGATTCGCTATCACAACTGACGTTGGGCGCGGCGGTCACCGTCGCGGTGATGGGCAAGCGCGTGCCGCTATGGCAATCGGCGCTGGTGGGTGCAATTGCCGGCACCTTGCCCGATCTGGATGTGTTTATCGATCATGGCGATGCGATTCGCAATATGACGCTGCATCGAACTGAGAGTCATGCGCTGATATGGCTCACGCTAGTTGCGCCTCTGCTGGCCTGGCTGATCGCAGGTGCAACACGCAGTCGCTCCCACTGGCGCGGCTGGTGTCTGGCAATTTGGCTGGCCCTGATCACGCATCCGTTGCTTGATCTGACAACGGTGTACGGCACGCAGCTGGGGTTGCCGTTTACCGATTTCCCCTACGCGATTGGCAGCATGTACATCATCGATCCGTTGTATACCTTGCCGTTGCTGATCGCGCTGGGGGTGGCGCTATGGCGGCGTGATGGAGTCGGACTGCGCTGGAATCAGGCGGGTTTGCTGATCAGTACGCTGTATCTTGGCTGGAGCATGGTGGTGCAGGGCGTGGCGACGCAGCATATCGATCGTGATTTAACTGATCAATCCATCAAGCCGCAGCAGGTGCTGGTGACGCCAACGGCATTTAATACCCTGGTGTGGCGAACCGTGATTATGACCCCCGATCGTTACGGTGAGGCCTATTGGTCACTGTTGTCACCCGATCGAGCACTGGAAATTCATTGGCATCCGCGCCACCCGCAATTGTTCGATGCGTTTAAAGGCGACTGGTATGCCGAGCGGGTGGCGTGGTTCAGCCATGGTTTTTACGCCATGCGCCAGCAGGGTGAAGAGACCTTGATTTCGGATTTAAGGATGGGGGAAGCGCCAAACTACACCTTTACCTTCAATCTGGGATCGGCACATGTTCCCGAACCGGCACCAGAAAGGGAGCCTTCGGTGCGACCTTCACTGGCGCAGGCATGGCATAAGTTACGCGAAAGGTTATAAAAAAAAGCCCCGAGCATTCGGGGCTTTTTGTCGGCAGGGCTATCAGGCTTTACGACGACGTAACAACCAGCCCATGGTGAGAATGACGAACCACAGCGGCGTGACCATTAACGCCTGACGAGTATCATCCTGCAAGGTCAGCAAGACAATTACAAAGGCGAAGAACGCCATGCACACCCAGCACATCAGCTTGCCCAGCGGCATCTTGAACTTCGACTCAGCGTGACGTTGCGGATGCTGTTTGCGGTAAGCCAGGTAGCTGCACAGGATGATGGTCCAGACGAACATAAACAGAATCGCCGATACCGTGGTGACCATGGTGAATACCGTCATCACATCGGGGATCAGGTAAATCAGCGCAACGCCGCACAGCAGGCAGAAGCAGGAGAAAAACAGCCCGGTGGTGGGAACCGCGCGTGCCGACAGGCGGCCAAATGCTTTGTGTGCCACGCCTTGTTCTGCCAAACCGTACAACATACGGCTGGTGGAGAAAATGCCACTGTTGGCGGATGATGCAGCAGAAGTCAGCACCACGAAGTTAACGATGCTGGCGGCGGCGGGTAATCCGATCAGCACAAACATCTCAACAAAGGGGCTGCGGTCCGGCATGACCTGATTCCACGGCGTCACCGCCATGATCACCAGCAGTGCCAGAACGTAAAACATAATGATACGCACCGGGATAGCGTTAATCGCACGTGGCAGCACCTTGTGCGGATCTTTGGTTTCCGCTGCGGCCGTGCCGACTAACTCAATGCCGACGAAGGCAAACACCGCAATCTGGAAGCCAGCAAAGAAGCCGCTCAATCCTTTCGGGAACATACCACCGTGATCCCAGATATTGCTCAGGGCTGCCGCGCTGCCGCTGGGCGAAGGATAATGCATGCTCACCAGCACGATGCCAGTCACGATCAGGGCAACAATCGCCACGATTTTAATAATCGCGAACCAGAACTCCATCTCACCAAACAATTTCACCGTCGCAATATTGAGTGCCAGGAACACAAATATACACAGCAGTGCACTCATCCAGATGGAGAAGTCGGGGAACCAGAGTTGGAAATAGGCACTAATGGCCACCACATCGGCAATGCCCGTCACCACCCAACAGAACCAGTAAGTCCAGCCGGTAAAATAGCCCGCCCACGGGCCGAGTAAATCGGCGGCAAAATCGCTGAAGGATTTATATTCGAGATTAGAGAGCAGCAATTCGCCCATTGCGCGCATCACGAAGAACAGCATAAAGCCGATGATCATATAAACGAAAATGATCGAGGGGCCGGCCAGGCTGATAGTTTTACCTGAGCCCATAAACAACCCGGTGCCGATCGCGCCACCGATGGCAATCAGTTGGATATGGCGGTTATGTAGATTACGCTGGAGCTTATCGGGCTGCTCGGCCTCGATAAGCGCCTCTTTGGATTGATCAACCATAAATATATCTTTCCTGTTTTGATGTTGTGTCAGCTCTACTGGCTGTTAGATAACGTGCCGTTTGATAGGGCAAGTGGCATAAGATAGTGGAAAGGTTGCAACTCTCGGTAATTGTTTTTTTACAATTGTGACCTTTTGCGGGGTTTACTCTGTCAGTAAATATTTACATGGCATAATTCACGGTGAATTTGCGTAAATCTTCAGCAATTAAGCCTTTTCTGCGTTATCTCTCCATTTTGCCACCTACACTTACGTCTTCTTTTTATGAGTAAATGTGAGGTGTGATGCGCGCATTATTAGCGATTGCTCTGTTGGCATTATGTGGCTGGTGGAGTTTGCCGTGGCTGAAAACGCATTTGCCGCCGCAGTGGAATCCATTTACACCGCTGTCGGTGACTGACCCTCCAGGATGGATGATGCGCTACAAATTGCAGCGCCTGAGTCACGATCCTGCGGCCTGTATGGCGGTGATGCATCGAGCCAGTCAGCAGGGGTGGGTACAATTTCGCGCCGTGCCAGCACTGCAAGGTGATTGCCCTATTGAACAACCTTTGCGCGTGACTGGTTTTGGTGAAGTGACATTGAGCAGCAGCTTTCTTGCCAGTTGCCCGATGGCGGTGAGCAGCACAATGTTTGTCGTCAACAGCACTCACGCCCTTCAGCAGGCAGGTATCAACAGCCCGATTCGGCGAATCACCCACGTCGGCAGTTACGCCTGTCGAAATATCTATCATCGCCAGCAGGGGCGTTTAAGCGAGCATGCAACAGCAGATGCATGGGATGTGACTGGGTTTCAGCTTGCAGATGGACGCTGGCTGCAGGTGGCAAAAAACTGGCATCAACCTGAGGATGCGGCTGCAGGGCTTCGCGCTTTATGGCACAACGGCTGTGCGACCTTTGGTAATGCGTTAGGACCGGATTACAACGCCGCGCATGCCGGACATTTTCACCTGGGCATGCGCGGCGCCGGATACTGTCGTTAGTCAGACGGCGGGATTAAGCCCTCGTTTTATCAGGAAATGATTAGCGGGCCAGGAGAATAGAAAACCGATGATCATGGCCAGTTGTAACATAAACCAGAAAGCCACCAGCAATGGATTGATTTGTTGGTTGAGAACAAATTTTAGTGCCAGTGCCATAAAGATAAAAATACCTAATTGATAAATCAGCAGGGGAAACGTTTCGGTTTTAAATGCTAATAATAACGCCCGGCCAAATGAACGTTTTTCACGTTGGCGGATAGCCAGGAACTGGAAAAATAAACCCACCACCAGAGAAACTATCAAGCAAATAATTGCCTGCATCCAGAGCGTTGGCATAATGGTGAACTGATTTAGCAAGGTGATTATTGGTAGGGTCATTATGTCGCCAAATATACAGGCCGCGGCAGATAATGAGGTGGAAATAAATATTGTTTGCCAGCTGGCATTACTCTGAATTTTTTGTGGAACCAGCAGCGCAAGTTTTACCTGACGTGAAGGTTTACGGCCCAGATACCACCAGGCTAACCATCCGATGAACGGCATATAGAGGCCGGTCAGCGGCCAGATGATATTCATGATGGCCACCGGATGCGGGTGACGGAAAAGATCTTTTAAGATCATCAGCGCTGTACAACCGCCCAGTACAAGGAAAGGTAATGCCAGTTGGTTCATCATAGTCAGCCCCGTTATGATGCTCGAATACGCATGACAATGCGCCAGTATGGGTGAGGGCGCAACGTCTTCCCCTGAAAAGTCCACAGCGTCATCCCCCGCACATCCTCTAAGCGTAGCTGGAAAAGAGGGTGACGGAAATCACGTTATACCGCTCACCACAGAAATCACTGGGATTAAGAATGAACCGAATAGCCGTCGTCCCACAAATACCGCTATTACCCTCAGTAACCGCTTTCAAAGTGAGTGATTTTAGTTAATGACGATGCTAAAAATTTATCAATCTAATGATGATTTTCGATGAATAGGGTGATTGAAACTCCTTCGGAAAAATCCTATTCTAATCAGGAAAGAGGATTAAAGTTGTGAAGCTGTTGGCAAAATGTATCTGCTTTCAGTTCCCCATAATGGTAACGCATTGACAACAGGATGGTTATGATTGTTACCCCGCGGGCTGCTCTCATTTCAATCAATATTTTTTCTCTAGTTAATTTATTTTTTGTGTTAATCAGAACGAATAACAAGTTAAAGCGTGAAACAACGCTGAGGCAATAATGACGACCGATAATTATTTCGTCTGGCGTGGCGAAACTGAAAATGAATTTCAGGCGCTGACGGAAGTGATTCAAGTAAAAACGCTATTACAAAAACACATTGAAGCGATGGGTTTCGATTCATTCGCTTTCCTGGTTCAACATCCCGTGCCTTTTACCCGGCCGCGCGTGTTTTTGTTCAGTACTTACCCGGAAAGCTGGGTTAAGCGCTATGAAAGCGAAAATTATTATGCTGTCGATCCGGTGCTGTTGCTTTGTCAGCGGCCGGGACGAGGCGTGGAATGGACGCGGGATTTATTTACCGGTGCCGGTAATTTATGGGCTGAAGCGAATGCGGCAGGGCTCAACAGCGGCTTTTCTTGTTCGGCAATGGCGCCAAATCGTGCCATTGGTATATTATCTATAGCATCATCGCTTCACAGTCAGACTCAACACTTACGCGTTCAACTGGAGGTGAAACTGCACCTTCTGGCGGAACTGAGTTTGCGCGTGCTGGAGCGGCTAAATGATAGTTCAATGGCGGTTTTATCTAACGATTTTAGTCAACGCGAACTGGAAATTTTGAAATGGACGGCGGAAGGAAAAACTTCTGCGGAAATTTCACTGATTTTAGCGATTTCAGAACATACGGTGAATTTTCACCAAAAGAATATGCAAAAGCGTTTTAATGTTTCCAATAAAACGCAGATTGCGTGTTATGCGGCGGCAATTGGCCTGATATAGCAAAAAGGCAACTACTAATTTTAGTAGTTCCCACTCTTTAGTCAGTTGTCTACCCTGCGCCGGAACTTTGCCAGGCTGGCGCAAAGAAATCATTGCAAACATGGGGATGTCAGGGGCGCATGATGAAAGTAATTCAAACACAGCTTAAGGATATGCCGTCCTCTCTGTTGGCAGAATTAGGAACGTATCGCTATAGCGTTTTTGCGCGGGGTGAAGGTTGGTCTATCCCGCCGCGCTTAAGTACGCCCGGACAGGAGTATGATCGCTTTGATCGCTCCGATGTCACCTGGATGATCGCCTGGAATGCGCGCCAGGGGATTTGCGGCTGTGCACGTTTGTTGCCCTGGCATGAACCAGAAGTGCCTGAAGGCATGGTGCTGCCGTTCGATCAGGAAAAAGTCTGGGAAATGTCACGCTTTTCAGCACGCCTTGAGGTGGATGCAGAACTGCCACTGACGATTTTGTGGCATGCGGTGCAGTTGGCGGAACTCAGCGGTATGGAGTACCTGATCAGTTCAGCAACGCCGATGCTGGAAAAAATGTTTGAGCAGCACCACGTCGTGTACGAACCTTTATCACCCGGGTTGATTCAATCTGAGGATAATCTGTTTGCCATTCGTATTCCGGTTCATCAGCCGGCACTGGCGGACAAGTATCGTGGCACACGCCGGTTTAGTCCGGAAGAGGTGCTGCCGTCACTGGGTGTTTCAGTGAACTGGCAGTCACACAGTTGACCACCCCGCGCATCGCGCGGGGCTTCACCGCTTACTGACGGTAGGCGGTTTTAATCTGACGAATGGTGTTGCTGAACACTTCCGCCTGCGGCTTATCCGCTAACGCGCTTTGCACATAGCGCTCCATGTTAATGATCACCTTACCGGCATCCGCCTGGCCCATCCCTTTCAGAATCAGCGTCACCATCATTTTCAGGCAAGCGACTTCATCGGCCAGTGCCTGGGTATCCCGCGATGTTGAAAAGTCTTCATCACTCATCTTTGACTCCTTGGTGGTGTTACTGAATGTAGACACAATATCTGTGTGTAAAAAACAGAGTATATCATATGGTTGAATGAGGAATTTATCCCAGGCGAAGCGGTGGAGATTAAACCAACATTAAATGGATGTTTGCGTTATTAACAGGCAGGAAAAATCAGGCGTTGAAGTTATTTTTATTAAGCAAAGCCCAGCGGTCAATGAAAAGAGCATAAATTATAACATAATGATATTAGTCACAATTTCACATTTTAATTCTTGCATGCTAAGCGTTTCACTCAAAAGATATCTGGGATTGAGCTCAATTTGATGTGTATCATTTCATTTGAGATTTATCTGCGTAGCCAGATGTTTTTTCCCCGGCAAACCCGGTAAGATGGCCCTCCTGAAATATATTTTTCCCCTCACTAACCTGCGGAGTACGTCCCGTTGATCAGTCTGCTTCTTGTTGATGACCATGAACTGGTACGCGCCGGTATTCGCCGCATACTGGAAGATATGAAGGGATTGGTAATTGCCGGGGAAGTGGCTTGTGGTGAAGACGCGGTGAAATGGTGCCGCAACAATCCGGTCGACGTGGTGCTGATGGACATGAATATGCCGGGCATCGGCGGTCTGGAAGCCACGCGAAAAATTGTGCGCTTCAATCCTGACATCCGCATTATTATGCTGACCATCCATACCGAAAATCCGCTGCCGGCAAAAGTAATGCAAGCCGGTGCGGCGGGTTATCTGAGCAAAGGTGCGGCCCCGCAGGAAGTGGTGAGTGCGATTCGTTCGGTGCACTCAGGCCAGCGCTATATCGCATCAGATATTGCGCAGCAAATGGCGCTTAGCCAAATCGAGCCGCAAAAAGCCGAATCGCCCTTTAGCTGTTTGTCGGAAAGGGAATTGCAGATTATGCTGATGATCACCCGAGGGCAAAAGGTGACGGAAATTTCCGAGCAGCTTAATCTCAGCCCGAAAACCGTTAACAGTTACCGTTATCGCATGTTCAGTAAGTTGAACATCAGTGGCGACGTAGAGTTAACGCATCTGGCCATTCGACATGGTCTCTATAATGCGGAGCCGTTAATCAGTAGTGAGTGACGTTTTCAATTCCAAAGCCTTTCTGAGCACCGTGACCAGTCAGCCCGGCGTCTACCGTATGTATGACGCGACAGGCACGGTGATCTATGTCGGTAAAGCGAAAGACCTCAAAAAGCGCCTGACCAGTTATTTCCGCACTCAGGTGGGCAGCCGAAAAACCGAAGTCCTGGTCAGTAACATCCAAAACATCGACGTGACGGTGACGCATACCGAAACCGAAGCGTTGCTGCTTGAACACAATTACATCAAGCTCTATCAGCCTCGCTATAACGTGCTGCTGCGTGATGATAAATCCTATCCCTATATATTTCTGAGTGCAGACGCGCATCCGCGACTGGCGATGCATCGTGGTGCCAAACACGCGAAAGGGGAATACTTTGGGCCTTTCCCTAATGGCTATGCGGTGCGTGAAACCCTGGCGCTGTTGCAGAAAGTGTTCCCGATTCGACAGTGTGAAAACAGTGTTTATCGCAACCGCTCTCGCCCCTGTTTGCAATATCAGATTGGCCGTTGCCTTGGGCCGTGTGTAGCGGGTTTGGTCAGCGAAGATGAGTATGCGCAGCAAACCGATTACGTGCGGCTGTTTCTCGCCGGCAAAGATGATCAAGTAATCAACCAACTGGTCAAACGCATGGAAGAGGCCAGCTATGGATTGCGCTTCGAAGAAGCGGCGCGTCTGCGCGATCAGATTCAGGCGGTACGACGCGTCACAGAGAAGCAGTTTGTCTCCAATCAGGGGGATGACCTTGATGTGATGGGGGTGGCATTCGACGCCGGTATGGCTTGTCTGCACGTGCTGTTTATTCGGCAGGGCAAAGTGCTGGGTAGCCGCAGTTATTTCCCGAAAGTGCCTGCTGATACCGATCTCACCGAAGTGGTGCAAACCTTTGTCGGCCAGTTTTATCTGCAGGGGAGCGAAGCACGCACTTTGCCAGCTGATATTCTGCTGGACTTCAGTCTGCCCGAACGTGAGTTGCTGGCCGATTCCTTGAGTGAATTGGCCGGCCGCAAGGTCAATATTCAAAGCAAACCGCGCGGCGATCGGGCACGCTACCTTAAACTGGCGCGCACCAATGCGGCCACCGCTTTGACCACTAAACTGTCTCAGCACTCCACTATTCAGCAGCGACTAGCGGCGCTGGCCGTCTTTCTCGAACTCGACAGCATCAAGCGCATGGAGTGTTTCGACATCAGTCACACCATGGGTGAGCAGACGATAGCTTCGTGTGTGGTCTTTAACCGCGATGGACCGCTGCGTTCGGATTACCGTCGCTATAACATTGAAGGCATCACGCCCGGCGACGATTACGCCGCGATGAACCAGGTACTACGTCGTCGTTATGGTAAAGCGCTGGAGGAGGACAAAATCCCTGATGTGATTATCATCGATGGCGGTAAAGGCCAGCTGGCACAGGCGAAACAGGTGTTCGCAGAGCTGGATGTGCCCTGGGATAAAGATCATCCCATTCTGCTGGGCGTGGCAAAAGGCACTGACCGTAAAGCGGGTCTGGAAACGCTGTTCTTTGAAGCGGAAGGCGAGGGCGTTTCGTTGCCGCCAGACTCGCCTGCACTGCATGTGATTCAACATATTCGTGATGACTCTCACAATCATGCAATTTCGGGGCACCGGAAAAAACGCGCTAAAGTGAAGAACACCAGCGCGCTTGAAAGCATTGAAGGGGTAGGGCCAAAACGGCGTCAACAGCTGCTTAAGTACATGGGGGGCCTGCAACCCCTGATGAATGCCAGCGTGGATGAGATTGCTAAAGTGCCGGGGATTTCCTTCGCGCTGGCGGAAAAAATCTACTACTCGCTGAAACACTAGCATTGAAACAGGGGGGGCAATGTAGGAACATACGTTAAATTCTACTCACACCAGACAGTTACTGGCATATGCAATTTAACATTCCGACGTGTCTTACCCTGTTTCGAGTTGTACTGATTCCATTCTTTGTGCTGGCATTTTATCTGCCTTTTCAATGGGCACCTTTTGCCACTGCATTGATCTTTGTGGTTGCCGCCGTGACTGACTGGTTTGATGGTTTTCTTGCCCGCCGCTGGAAGCAAACTACGCGTTTTGGCGCTTTCCTCGATCCTGTGGCAGACAAAGTGATGGTGGCCATTGCGTTGGTACTGGTCGCCGAGTATTTCCACGCCTGGTGGATTACCTTACCGGCAGCGACCATGATTGCGCGCGAAATTATTATCTCAGCCTTACGTGAGTGGATGGCGGAGATTGGTAAGCGCAGCAGCGTGGCTGTTTCCTGGATTGGCAAAGTGAAAACCACGGCGCAGATGTTCTCACTGTTCGCCTTGCTGTGGCGTCCAGACGCAACCGTAGTGGGCGTGGGCGTGGTGGCACTGTATATCGCCGCGGTGCTGACCTTCTGGTCAATGTTCCAGTATTTAAGCGCCGCACGCGGTGATCTGCTCGATAGCTGATCGATACGATTTAAAAAGCAGCAAACGGACGCGCTGTGTGGATAATTCTATTGACTCATTGCGTCAGATAAGTAGAATGCATCGCATCGAACGGCAGCGAGTCTGCAAGAAGCTGAATAAAATCAGCGAGTTCGGTGAATTGCGGGAATAGCTCAGTTGGTAGAGCACGACCTTGCCAAGGTCGGGGTCGCGAGTTCGAGTCTCGTTTCCCGCTCCAAATTTAGTCCTCCGTTGTTAACGGATGACACATCAGAATAAAGGCGCGTTGGCAGAGTGGCCATGCAACGGATTGCAAATCCGTCTACCTCGGTTCGACTCCGGGACGCGCCTCCAATTTACACCCTGCCCGGGTGGTGAAATCGGTAGACACAAGGGATTTAAAATCCCTCGGCTTATGGCTGTGCGGGTTCAAGTCCCGCCCCGGGTACCATATTTAGTAGTCGCTAAAACCAAATAAAATCAAAGCAATATGCAGTAATGTCGTGACCGCCCAAGGGCGGTTTTTTTGTGCCTGCAATACACTTCCGAATACCCATTCCAGTATCAATCCACGATATCAACTGCTCAACTGCTCAACTGCTCAACTGCTCAACTGCTCAACTGCTCAACTGCTCAACTGCTCAACTGCTCAACTGCTCAACTGCTCAACTGCTCAACTGCTCAACTGCTCTCGGGCACGATTAACCTTAAGCTTGCGGTTGCCCCACAGGCCCTTTGCTCATCGGCCCGCCCGGAATAGGCTGCTTGGTGGGCACGTTGGGGCGTCCATCTGGCCCAATTGGCCTGTCGGATTGCTGGCAGCCTATTAACGTTGCCAGACAAGTGATAATCATCATCCCAGCGAAAAAATGCTTCATCAATAACGTCCTTTCTTCGGGCAACCAGGCGTTGCCTCCTAAGCGTAGTTGATCTCTCGCTGACTCAAGCACATAAAAAAGCTGTCAGCTCGTTGGAGATGACAGCTCAGAGAATCATCATTCTGGATGAAGTGACTCAGACTCACTTCATTAAAATCATCACCCCAGGTTACCGCTCAGGCGATCGCGGAAATCGCTACTGCGATTATCCAGCCCGGTAACCGTGACCGTTGCACCATGGCGTTGATAGCGGTATTCAATGGCATCCAGTGCCGCAACGCTGGATGCATCCCAGATTTGTGCATGTGTCAGGTCAATGGTGACGACTTTCGGATCGTGCCCGTAATCGAAATGTTCGAATAAATCATTGCTGCTGCCAAAGAACAGCGGGCCGCGCACCGTGTAATAAACCTGTTCACCGTCATCGCTTAACTTGCGTTCAGCATGGATAACATGGGCAATACGACGTGCAAACAGCATCATGGCGAGGATGACGCCAATCAATACGCCCAGCGCCAGGTTGCCAGTCCAAACGGTGACCACAACCGTCAGGGCCATCACCGAGGTTTCTGACCACGGCATACGTTTTAGCGTGGCGGGTTGCAGGCTGTGCCAGTTAACAGTTTTCACTGCGACCACCATCATGATGGCCGCGAGGACCACCATAGGAATCTGCGCCATGATCTGACTCAGTCCGGTGACCAGCAGCAACAGCACAATACCTGCAGCAATGGTTGAGATGCGCGTGCGTGCTTTGCCCAGCTCAACGTTAACAATGGTCTGACCGATCATGGCACAGCCAGCGATACCGCCATAAAAACCGGCCAAAATATTACCGACACCCAGTGCCCAGGACTCGCGGCGCTTACCTGAAGGCGTATCGGTAATATCGTCCACCAGTTTGGCGGTGAGCAGAGATTCCATCAAACCCACGAAGGCGATACTCAGCGCGGTAGGCCAGACAATCTGTAACGTCTGTAAATTAAACGGCACCAGCAGCGTGGTAAATCCGGGCAAGCCTGAACTCATTGGCCCTTCATCGCCCACATTAGGCACGCGATAACCCAGCAACAACGCCACCCCGGTGACGACGACAATGGCGACCAGCGGTGACGGGACGCTTTTCAGGATTTTGGGTAACAGCAGCACAATCGCCAGGGTCACGGCAAACAGCACCCATACCAATCCCGATTGCCCCCAGACGTGGGGAACCTGCGCGAAGAAAATCAGAATGCCCAACGCATTCACAAAGCCCAGCATCACTGAACGCGGAATATAGCGCATCATGCGGGACAGCCCGGCAAGACCAAAAATAATCTGAATGATACCGCCGAGGATTACCGCAGGAAGAATGTATTCAACCCCATGCGCGTGCACCATCGGTCCAATCACCAGTGCCACCGATCCCGCTGCTGCCGTGACCATGGCTGGGCGGCCACCTAAAATCGACAAGGTCAGACACAGCACCACCGAGGCGACAAGGCTCACTTTGGGATCGACACCCGCAATAACAGAAAAGGAGATCACTTCCGGGATCAGTGCCAGTGCGGTAATCACTCCCGCCAGACACTCACGGGTAAGCAGCGCAGGCGAGCGTAAAACGCTGCCCACGGTAATATCGTTCGCCGCAGGGGCGTGTTCTGTAGATCGGCTCATAAATGTGCAGGCTCTTTTATTATTTTGCGCATACCGTCACGGCATGGCAGCAACCAGTTGGACACTAAACGCGGATGATGTTAGCGGGCATTGAGGGATGAAGCTAGCGGGAGAGCGAAGAAGAGAGTGATTCCGTCCCTGGAATCCGGTATTACACCGAGAGATCGTCAGGCGTTTTGTTAACCACCAGTTCGAGAAGATGACGATAAATATCCAGTTGGATCACATCACTTTCCATCTCAAGGCGATTAATCAGCGAAGCGATGATGGCTTTATTGGTGACCGGCATGCCGGCTTGCAGGATTTCAGCGATGATCTGCCCGAAAACTTCCATCTCGGTGCTGTCGCTGTTACCGGCGAGTTTAAAGTAGTCAGCGATAGCGTCACTGCTGGTGGCGGCGTTTTGCATGTATGAAGCCCTTCAGATCGGTCTGATGGCAACCTGGCCTTCAGTTCCATGATGAAAAAACTTACGCGCGGACAGGCGCGTAAGACCCAAACTCATCAACCAACGCAAAAAAGACACCTCTGAAGGTGGAAATCCAAAAACACCTTCAGAGGCGACGCAAAGTGCATCATTCGTTACGGAGCCAGTCGTTGGCTCACGGGAAGTAAACTTATACAATGAACCCTAACTTGTACAATGATATTTTTGAGGGATTTGTGCTTATTATTATTTATCAGTGATTTAAATAATTTTATTTACGCGAAACTTATACAAAATAGCTGTACAGGGATAGGCTTTGTGGCAAGCCGTATCTATTTTAGAACTGAGTGGAAGGGCAGAGGCGCGCGAACTACAGTGCTAATGTAAGCAAACTTTTCATCAGGCTGACACTTTGTTTATAATAACGCACTTGTTTAGTTAGATCTCTAATCATTAGGCTGCTACGTTTTGAGTGACTATCCGCAACCTTTTTCGCGTTTATTACATCTTACGGCACATGCATGGCGGCTGGCAGTCGATCGTCGCCTTAAAGAGAGTGGCTTAAGTATGAGCAGCTGGATGGCCATCGCGACAGTGGCCACGGCCACGGAGCCGCCGACCCAGAAAGCGCTGGCCCAACTGTTGGGATTAGAAGAAGCGAGCGTGGTGCCACTGGTAGATCGACTGGTAAAACAGCAGTTACTGGCGCGCGTGCAGCCGAAAGAGGATCGCCGTAAACGCCTGCTGGTGTTGACCGAGCAGGGCAGCGTCGCGTTTGCTGAAGTGAAAACCCAGGCAGATAGCTTGCGCGCACAGTTGCTGGCAGACATCGATCCTGAAGCGCTGGCAGTGACCGAGAAGGTTTTGCAACAGCTGCTGGCTCGACTGGGAAGTATCTAATCGTGGCAAAACGCAATCCTTATGCACAACGTGAATGGCTGCCTCATGAAAAACCGATGCTGCCGGGTTCACCTTCCACCCCAATCCACTCGCCCTCAAAGCGCGTGGCGTTTGGCATTATTGGACTGCTGATCTCCATCACCGGCGCGCTCAGTAATGCGCTGGTGACGGCCAATCTCACCAATCTTCAGGGCACCTTTGGCGCTTATAGCAATGAGATTGCCTGGCTGCCGGCTGTCTACGTGATGGGCAACATTTCCATCAACCTGCTGCTGGTTAAATTTCGTCAGCAGTTTGGCCTGCGGTTGTTTACCGAAGCTTTTCTCGTGCTTTACGTCATCGTGGCGTTCTTCCATATCCTGGCCAACGATCTCAGTTCCGCCATTATTGTGCGCACCGCTCACGGGATGGTGGGCGCGGCGCTTAGCTCCCTTGGTATCTATTACCAAATTCAGGCCTGGCCGGCGAAACACCGACTCAAAGCCCTGGTGATCGGCATCACCGCATCGCAGTTGGCGATCCCGCTCGCCCGTTTATTCTCTACCGAATTGCTCCAGCTGGAAGAGTGGCGCGGTCTTTATCTGTTTGAGTTAGGGCTGGCGATGATAGCGCTCGGTTGTGTTTTGGTGGTGAAGTTGCCGCCGGGCGATCGTATCAAGGCCTTTGAAAAGATGGATTTTGTCACCTTTATCCTGCTGGCACCCGGCATGGCACTGCTGTGCGGCGTGCTATCGCTGGGCCGTATCGAGTGGTGGTTTACCACGCCGTGGTTGGGTATTTCATTAGCCCTTTCGTTGGTGCTGATTGTTGCGGCAGTGGTGGTGGAACATAACCGCGCGAATCCGCTGATTAACACCCGATGGCTGAGTAACGGCATGATTGTGCGATTGGGCATTGTGATGATCATGATGCGCATTGTGTTGGCCGAACAAAACACCGGCGCGGTGGGCTTCCTGCAACAGCTTGGGCTGCTGAATGACCAGATGCGTGGGTTGGCTTTAGCGATTATCGCTGGAGTGATTTTTGGCATGATCGCCAGTGCATTGACCATCAAACCGACGCATCTCAGTTGGCCTATTGTCACCTCGCTGGTGGTGATGATCATCGCCTCGTACATGGATGCACAATCCAGCCCAGTCACGCGTGGCAACAATTTGTATGTCAGTCAGTTTTTACTCGGCTTTAGCAGCGCGTTCTTCCTCGCGCCCGCGATGCTGTTAGGGATTGGCGGTGTGGTGACGCAGCCGAAAAATCTGGTGAGTTTTGTGGTGCTGTTTGGCATGAGCCAAAATCTGGGCGGGCTGATTGGCTCGGCTATACTCGGCACCTTCCAGACGTGGCGGGAGAAGTACCACTCCAGCCTGCTGGGCGATCAGCTGTCACAGCTTGATCCCAATGTCATCGAGCGCCTCAGCCAATACAGTTCACTGTTTAGCAGCCAGTTGCCCGACAACGTTCTGCTCAGCGCGCAGAGCAGCAGCCAGCTACAAGCTGTGGCCACACTCCAGGCTAACGTGCTGGCCTACAACGACACCTATTTATTGACTGCCGCGATGGCGCTGATCACCCTGATGTGGGTGCTGTGGCGATTGACGCGGCTGCGTTATATCAACTGGCGTCAGGCACGCCATAATTTGACGGAACAGCGTCAGCAAGCTTCAAACCCGACGGAGAATTCATGAGCCAACAGGACGATATTCAGGCTGCGGAGCGCGAACGCGCCAACCGCCGACGCATTCTTTCCATCGCTTTCGGCAGCGGCATCGTGATCGTTGGCGTATTGGTGATTTTATACGCCTGGCAGCTGTGGCCGTTTACCAGCACGATTCAGTCAACGGAGAACGCCTATGTGCGCGGGCAGGTCACCTTTATCAGCCCGCAGGTCAGCGGCTATCTGACCGACGTGAATGTGGTGGATTTACAACCGGTCACCAAAGGGCAGTTACTGATGACCATTGACGATCGTATCTATCGCCAGCGCGTGCATCAGGCGCAAGCGCAGCTGGATATGAAAATCGCTGCGCAAAACAATAACCAACAGCAACGCCGCAGTGCGGAAGCCAATATTCTCAGCAATAAAGCTGCGCTGGAGAATGCCAAAGCCCAGGCGCTGAAAAGCAGCCTTGACCTGAAGCGTGTAGAAAATCTGGCGGCCGATGGGTCGCTCTCCGTGCGTGAACGTGACGCGGCGCGTGCCGCTAACGCGCAGGCGCAAGCGCAACTTCGCCAGGCAGATGCGCAGGTTGCGGTATCGCAGCAGAGTTTACAAACGGTCATCGTGAATCGCGGTTCCCTGGAAGGCGATGTAGCCAGTGCCAAAGCCGCGCTGGAACTGGCCAATATCGATCTGGCCAATACACGTATTATCGCGCCCGACAGCGGACAGCTGGGACAATTGTCGGTGCGTAAAGGGACCTATGTCACGGCGGGCACGCGCCTGACATCAGTGGTGCCGGATAACAAATGGGTGATCGCCAATCTGAAAGAAACACAGCTGGCACGTGTGCGTCCAGGATTACCCGTGACGATTCGGGTTGATGCACTGGACGGCAAGCGTTTTGACGGCCGGGTTGAATTTATTTCCCCCGCCGCCGGTTCGGAATTCAGTGCCATTTCACCGGACAATGCCACCGGTAACTTTGTGAAGATCGCACAGCGTATTCCGGTACGTATTCAAATCCTCGGCGATACTGAAGAATTGCGTCCCGGCATGTCGGTTGAAGTCAATATTGATACTGCAGCAGAGCCGCACAAGGATGCGCCATGAAGCGGTTAATCCTCGCCTCGCTGATGACGTTGATGGTCAGCGGCTGCGCGACAGAAGTGGAAAAGGCCCCATCATCCTTACCGATCCCGGACAGTTGGCGCCAGCAGGTTGGCCCATCGGCAGCACCCGAAGCACAGTGGTGGCAACGCTTTGGCGACGATAACCTTAACCGCTTAGTGAACCAGGCGTTGCAACATAACAGCGATATCCTGATTGCCCGTTCACGGGTCGATCAGTACCGCGCGCAATTGCGTGCTGCGCAGGGGGATAATTTCCCCACGCTATCCGCCGGGGTTGCCGCCACACATCAGCGCGCATTGTCGGCAGTAACCGGGCAACCGTATGAGAATGCCGTCTTCCAGGGACTGTTGCAGGCAAACTATGACGTAGACCTCTGGGGCAGTCGCAGCAACAGCATTCTTGCTTCGCAAGCGTCTCTGGATGCCCAGCGTGCTGCAGCTTCCGCGGCTGAACTAACGGTGGCCAGTTCGGTGGCCTCCGGTTACCTCAGTTTGTGCGCGCTGGACGAACAATTGCGTGTCACCGAAGCGACGCTGGCCACGCGTGAAAACTCGTTAAATCTGGCGCAGCGCCAGTTTGAAACCGGCTATACCTCACGACTGGAGTGGATGCAGGCGGCATCGGAATATCAGACCGCCAAAGCGCAGGTGCCGCAGTTACAGCATCAAATTGAACAACAAGAGAATGCACTCAGCGTGCTGGTGGGCATGAATCCGCGCGAGATTGCCCGTACCCGCAACTTCGACCATATCAAACCGCAAACGCTGCCGGCGTTGTTGCCGTCTCAGCTGCTCAACCGCCGCCCGGATATCGTGCAGGCACAGCGTCAGTTGATTGCCGCGGATGCCTCGCTGGCTTCGGCGCAGGCCGATTTATTGCCTTCACTTAATCTGACGGCGACCGGCACGCTGCAAAGTTTTCAACTGCATCAGTTACTCGAGAATCCCTTCCGCCTGTGGAGCATTGGCGGCAGCATTCTCGCACCACTATTAAATCGCGAAGCACTGACGGCGCAGGTGGATGTGGCGATGGCCGCACGTAACCAGGCGCTTTATGGCTATGAAAAGGTGGTACGCAGTGCCTTTTCGGATGTGGACAACGCGCTGGATGCCATTCGTCGCAGCCAGGAACAGCTAACGGAATTGCAGAAGCAAGAAGGCTATGTGACAGAAGCATACCGCATCGCACGTAATCGTTATCAGAACGGTTATGCCTCTTATCTGGATGAACTGGACGCGCAGCGCACCTTGTTTAACACTCAGCTCAATATTGTCTCAGTGAAAAACACTCTGTTGCTCGCACAAATCGATCTTTACCGATCGCTCGGCGGCGGCTGGCAGGGCTAAACATCATGCCACAAGCCGGTTTTGCGGCAGATTTTACGCTGTAAACCCGGCAATTTCTGCTTTTGCCATGAAATGAGGCGCTGCTTAAGTCATTCGTGCTTTTTTTTACTTGTCTTTACATATAGTGGTATTATTCGCGCGCTTTACAAAGTCTGAACGGATCAGTGCAAGTTCAATTACGCACACGGTCGCCATTAGTGGTGATTGGCTACGACAGGGGAAACAAAGGAAATGATGAATAAAAAAGCGGCGCTTGCCTTAATCGTGACAGCGGCATTAATGACGGGTTGCGCACCGCGCACCGCGCCCATTCAGAACGTGAGCCAGACCGTTGGGCAGAGCTACACGGATAGTCAAATGCAGCGCGCCATTGTTGAAGCCGGTGCGGCCAACCACTGGGTGATTTCCCCGGCAGGCCCAGGCGTGATGAACGGTAAGCTGTCCGAGCGCGGTCATACGGCCGACATTCGCATCACTTATGCTGCAAACAGCTACCGCATTGATTACGTGAGCAGTACCAATCTGAAAGCGGGCAGTGGCCAGATCCATCGTAACTACAACCGCTGGATTCAGAATCTGAACCAGGGTATTCAGACGCGTCTTGCGGTTCAGGCCGTAAAATAAGCGCCATGCGTGATCGCTGACATAATGTTTTAAAGAAAGCGCTAACGCTGCCGAAAGAGAAAACAGGCGGGCCACGTGCCCGCCTTGTTAATCGGCGACATTCGCATGAGACGGATGACGGACTCGAACGCAAGCAGGGAAGGGATGCCGCACAGCGAAAATCTGACCATCCCTGAGGCTGAAGAAAGAATACAGGTATGAAACTCGCTTACACCCTGGTTGACTGGCACGCGATTGCACCAGGTCACAGCACTGCCGATGAGTGGCAGCACTGGGCCGGACAGCAAACCGCGTTGGACGCCACCCTACCGATCGCCAAACCCCAATTTTTGCCGATGATGACTGCACGCCGCCTGAGTGCGGGCAGCCGTGCGGCTGTGGAGAGCGGGCTGGCGCTACTGGCACGTCAAACGGTGGATGCCATTGTGTTTACCAGCCGCCACGGTGAGCTGGAACGTAATCTGCGCATACTCACGGCGTTAAAAGATCAGCAGGCGCTCTCTCCGACCGATTTTGCCATGTCCGTACACAACTCTGCGGTGGGGAGTTTAACCATTGCGGCGCGACAGCCGCAGGTCTCTTCGTCAATTTCAGCGGGCATGGACAGTTTTCAACAGGGTTTGCTTGAGGTCGCGGCTTTGCATCAGGCGGGCTACGCGCAGGTGCTGCTGGTGGATTTTGACGGCGTTGTACCTGCCTATTATCAGCCGTGGCTACCCGAAATTGACCGCTTCAACGCCCCTTACGCGGTGGCTTTGTTGCTGCAATCTGGCAATGAGTGGCGCTGCACAGCAGAGCCCGCGCGCCCCGCAGCCGAGACTTTGCCGCAAAGTCTGCAATTCCTGCAGGCGATGTTGCAAGGTGACGAACGAATGACGATTGCCGGTAAACGTCACCTGTGGCACTGGGAGCGTCATCATGGCGGATAATTCGTTAGCCCTGCGCTGGCGTGCTGGCTGCAACTTTTACTGGCGACTGGTGATGACTGCCGTGAGTTTTACGCTGTTCAGCGTGGGCGGTCTGCTGCTGTCTGTGACCTGGTTTAACCTGCTGTTGCTGATTCAGCGCGATGGCCTGCGTCGTCGTCAGATTGCACGCAGCAGCATTGCCTGGAGCTTCCGCTGTTTCCTGCGCTTTTGTCGCTTTGTCGGTGTCTACGATTATCGGATCATTGGTGCGGAGCTACTGCGCCAGGATCGCGGCTGTCTGATTGTCGCCAATCATCCTTCGTTAATTGATTATGTGATGATTGCTTCGGTGCTTCCGGAAATGGATTGTCTGGTCAAAGCCGAACTGCAGCACAATATTTTTTTTAATGGCGTCATCAAATGTGCCGATTACCTGATTAACAGCGAAGCCGATACCTTGTTGCCCGATAGCCAGCAGCGTTTAGCGCGCGGCGATACCATCCTGATTTTTCCTGAAGGGACGCGTACCCGTTATGGTGAACCGTTAAAGCTGCAACGCGGTGCCGCCAATATCGCGGTGCGTGCCGGATGCGATCTGCGCGTGGTACATATTAGCTGCACCCAGCGTATGCTCGATAAGCAAAGTCGCTGGTATCAGATTCCGCTGGTTAAACCCGTTTTTACTGTACGCGTACAATCGCGTATTGATAGCCAGGCCTTTAGTGAAGCCGAAGAAGATGCGCAGCCGCTCGCCGCGCGTCGCCTGACGCGTCACCTGCAACAGGCGCTGGTCCCTGAAGAGACAAAGTAAGTTATGCAAGCACTGATTGACGACATCAAACTGATGATTATCGACACGCTGAATCTGGAAGATATCAGCCCGGACGATATAGAAACCGACGCCCCCTTGTTTGGCGAAGGGTTGGGACTCGATTCAATCGATGCCCTTGAGCTGGGACTGGCGGTGAAAAATCGCTTCGGCGTACAGCTTTCTGCAGAAAGCGAAACCTTACGCGCGCACTTTTTTTCCGTGGCCACGCTGGCCGCGTTTGTTGAACAACAGCAAGCCTGAGAACAGTCAAAATGATGAATAAAGACGAAATTTACCAGGAAGTGGCCTCGCTGCTCACCTCGCTGTTTGAAATTGATGCCGATGATATCCGCCCGGATGCCCGTCTGTATGAAGATCTCGAACTCGACAGCATTGATGCGGTGGACATGGTGGTGCACCTGCAAAAGCGTACCGGCCGAAAAATCAAACCTGAAGCCTTCCGTGCGGTTCGCACCGTGCAGGATGTGGTGGATGCCGTCGATCAACTGATGCGCGACGAAGCCTGATTTCCGGCATGCCAGCCTTTCTGCGCCTGATAAATGGTCTGGCCCTGCTGGCCTGGCCGTTTCTGGTGTGGCTTGCCGTCACCCATCCGCAATGGCGCGGCGTGATTGCTCTGTTAGCCCTGCTGTTTGGTTGGCGCATCTGGCAGTTACGTCATGCGCAGGGCGCGATGGGGCGAGTGATGCTGTCGCTGGCGCTGGTGGGGACCTTACTGTGCCTCGCCAGCATGCTGTTGCGCAGTCAGCATTTGTTGCTGTGGTATCCGGTGGTGGTGAATGGGCTGATGCTGCTGCTGTTTGGCACATCTTTGTGGAGCCCGATGCCGCTGGTCGAGCGTTTAGCGCGGCTGCGTGAAGCGGATTTCCCCGCGCGGGCCGTGCGCTATACGCGGCGCGTGACACAGGTATGGTGTGGATTTTTCATTATTAATGGCAGCGTGGCGTTGGTCACTTGCCTGCTCAATGATCTCTCGCTGTGGACACTCTGGAATGGGTGCATCAGCTATCTGCTGATGGGCACGCTGATGGGCGGCGAATGGTTGCTGCGTCAGCGTATGAGGAACAAGGCATGAAGGTGGTGAGTATCCGCGACTGGCTGGCTGCGCCGGATCGCGTGGTGGCCTGGCAAGGGCAGCAACAGCATTGGTTATCGGAGATGCGTCAGCAGGTGCTGGCGTTAATGGAAAAACTCCAAAGCCAGCCGGGTCAGCACTGGGCGTTGTGCTTCGATAACAGTTATCACTTCACGGCGGCGCTGCTGGCGTTATGGCACGCCGGTAAAACCCCGGTGATCCCCGGACATTGTCGGGCCGCGCAGCTGGAAGAGATGGCAGAACAATTGGATGGCGTGATCAGCGATATGCCGCTGGCGGTGTCCCTGCCACAATTGCGCTGGGACGGTGCACTGGCGCTGGGCGAACTGCCTGCCATCGCCGAAGATGCCGAACTGGTGCTATTCACCTCCGGTTCCACCGGGACGCCGCGTCGCGTGGTGAAATCACTGCGTGCACTCGATCTTGAAGCGCAGTGGCTGGCAGCGTTATGGGCCGACCGTCTGCAGCAATGCCACGTGATTGCGTCAGTGAGCCATCAACATCTGTATGGCCTGACGTTTCGCATTGTGTTGCCGATGGCGCTGAGCTTGCCACTTGCCGCTCAGCAAATTTTTTACGGTGAACAGCTCGCCGATCAGCGTCGCGATCGTCGCTATGCCTTTATCAGTAGCCCGGCTTTTTTGCGTCGCCTGGATTCTGCCCTGGATGCACCTTCATGTGCGCTGATTGTTTCGGCTGGCGGGGCATTGCCCTGGGCTGATGCACAGCACGCTCAGCGCGCCTTTGAGTGTGCGGTGGATGAGATTTACGGCAGCACCGAAACCGGCGTGATCGGCTGGCGCTGTGCGCAGGAAGAAAACGCCCCGTGGCACTGTTTCCCCCAAGTTAAGCTGGTACAGCAGGAAGCCGGCTGGCGGGTGTTTTCAGCTCTGCTGGAAACCCCTGAAGGTTGGCCGCTCGACGATCGCATCGTGCAACAGCCCTCCGGCGTATTTCAGCTGGCGGGGCGTCAGGATCGGGTGGTGAAGATAGAAGATAAGCGCGTTTCACTCAGTGAGATCGAGCGAAGACTGCTGGCCTTACCCGGCGTAGAAGACGCGGCCGCTCTGGCGATTCAGCGTCACGGACGCCAGGCGATTGGCGTGGTGCTGGCTTTGCCGGACACGCTGGATGCCGCAACGCTGACCCAACGCAAGAAACAATGGAAAATCGCGCTACAACCCTGGCTGGAGCCAGTCGCCATGCCGCGTTACTGGCGTGTCGTCAACGCGATTCCGGTTACGGCGCAGAGTAAACGCGCCTGGCCCCAAATTGAGGAACTGTTTGATGTTGCCGGTTGAACTCAACGCCCTGCAGCAGGGCGCAACACTGACGCTGCGCCTGCATGCTGCCGCGGATCTGTTTTGGTTCCGCGGCCACTTCCCGACCTTACCGATTTTACCCGGCGTGGCGCAGCTCGACTGGGCTTTACATTACGGCCTGTCACGCCTGGCCATCGGTAAACAGTTCCGTTCAATTGAGAACATCAAGTTTCAGCAGCCGGTGCCGCCTGATGCGGAGCTAGAGCTGCAGCTGAGCTGGCAGGAAGACAAATCACTGCTGAGCTTCAGCTACAGCCTGATTTACGCGGACAGCACTGAGATTGCCAGCAGCGGGAAGATTCGCCTGTGCTGAATGCGCCTTTCAAACCCTGTGTGCTGATTCCCTGCTACAACCACGGCGCCATGCTGGCCTCGGTGCTGGCGCGGCTGGCTCCCTTTAATCTGCCGGTGATTATCGTCGATGACGGCAGTGATACGCAGACTCAGCAGCAGATCGCTGACCTCGAGGCTCCACAGCTGGATATCCTCACCTTACCGGTTAATCAGGGCAAAGGTGCGGCGGTAATCGCCGGGATGCGCCGGGCCGCCGCAGCAGGATACAGCCACGCGCTACAACTCGACGCGGATGGTCAGCATCAGGTGGAAGACACGCCGCGCATGCTGGCGGAAGCGGAAAGCCATCCCGATTGCCTGATCTCCGGCCAGCCTGTTTACGATGATTCCATTCCGAAATCCCGCTTGTATGGCCGTTACATCACCCATTTTTGGGTGTGGATTGAAACGCTCTCTTTCTCGCTAAAAGACAGCATGTGCGGTTTCCGCGTCTACCCGCTGCAACCCTCATTGGCACTCTGCGATCGCCACCCGATTGGCCAGCGCATGGATTTCGACACCGAAATCATGGTGCGACTCTACTGGCAGGGCACGCCGAGCCGCTTTATCAGCACGCGCGTCACCTATCCGGAAAGTGGCCTGTCACATTTTGATGCCTTGCACGACAACCTGCGTATCTCATGGATGCACACGCGCCTGTTCTTTGGCATGGTGCCGCGCATCCCACAGTTACTGAGCCGGGGTAAAACGGCGCAGCACTGGGCCGCCACGCCAGAACGTCGGGGTCAGAGCGGGTTGCGTTTTATGCTGTGGTTGTATCGTCGCGCCGGGCGACTGCCGTTTGTGCTGTTGCTATGGCCGGTGGTGGCGGTTTACTGGTTGAGCGGACGTGAGGCGCGTACCGCTTCTCAGCAATGGCTGACGCGGGTGCAGGCAGAAGCCAGTAAACAGCAGATTGCCCTGCCGACGCCGATCAATAGCTATCGCCACTTTGTGCGCTTTGGTTACAGCATGCTGGATAAAGTCGCCAGCTGGCGCGGAGAGGTACAGTGGGGACGCGATATTGATTTTGCGCCGGGTGCCGAAGCGGTCATCCGTGCTGCGGAGGGCAAAGGACATTTGATCCTCGCGTCGCATCTGGGTGATATCGAGGCCTGCCGCGCCATGGCAAAGCAGGTCAGTGGGCTGGTGATCAATGCGCTGGTGTTTACCGATAACGCCCAGCGCTTTCGCGAGGTGCTGGAGAGCATTGCACCGCAGGCCGGGGTGAATCTGATGCCGGTCACCGATATCGGCCCGGATACGGCCATCCTGCTGCAGCAAAAACTGGATGCCGGGGAATGGGTGGCGATTGTTGGCGATCGCACCGCCGTGCATCGTCAGCGCGGGGGCGAACGCCGCGTGGTGTGGAGTGCATTTATGGGCCGTCCGGCACCGTTTCCGCAGGGGCCTTTTGTCCTGGCCGCCGCCTTACGCTGTCCGGTGCTGTTGATGTTTGCCTTACGGGAACAGGGCAGACTGCGAGTGCATTGTGAACCCTTTGCCGATCCGATCCTGCTGCCGCGCGCCCAACGACAGGCGGCGCTGCAGGCCACGGTGGATCGCTATGCCGAACGACTGCAGCAGCATGCGCTGATGGCGCCGCTGGACTGGTTTAACTTTTACGATTTCTGGACGTTACCAGAGGAGAAGAGCCGCGATGAGTGAACATATCTGGCGCGCTGAGGTTGAATTAACCGTGTCGTTCCACGACTGCGACCCGATGGGCGTGGTGTGGCACGGCAACTATTTCCGCTTTTTTGAAGTGGCGCGTGAAGCGCTGCTGCGCAGCATCAACTACAGCTACGGTGAGATGACCGCCAGCGGTTTTGTCTGGCCAGTGGTAGATACGCGTGTCAAATATCGCCAGCCGTTACGCTGTGAAGAGGTGATCCGCGTGGAAGCCCGCATTACCGAATACGAAAACCGCCTGCGTATCGATTATGTCATCCGCAATGTGGCGGGCCAGATCACCACCAAAGCACACACGCTGCAGGTGGCGGTTGATGCGGCAAGTCAGGAAATGAATTTCGTTTCACCCGATATTTTATTTGAACGCCTGGGAGTCAAACCGTGATCAGAACTCTTTGTCTGATGCTGACGTTGCTGTGTGCCAGCGCACAGGCCATCACGTTGGATCAGCTGCAGCAGCGTTTTGCCAGCCAGCCGGTGATCCGCGCCAACTTCGAGCAGGTGCGTACCATTTCTGGTATGTCGCAGCCGCTGGTGTCGCGTGGCCAGTTATTAATCGCCCAGCAACAAGGTTTGTGGTGGCATCAGGCCACGCCGTTTGTGATGACCTTGATTCTCGATGATAAGCGCATGGTGCAGAGCATGAGCGGTCAGCCGCCGCAGGTGATCACCGCCGACAGCAATCCGCAGATGTTTCAGTTCAATCATCTGCTGCGCGCCTTGTTTCAGGCCGACGAAAAGGTGCTGCGCGAGAATTTCGAACTCGATTTCCATGATAAAGGGAATGACCAGTGGCAGCTCAGCCTGACGCCTAAGGCGGCACCGCTGAACAAAATTTTCAACCGCATCGATCTGCAAGGAGCAGCCTTCCTTAACAGCATTACGCTGGATGATAAGCAGGGCGATAAAACCTCCATCACCTTAAGTGATACCCGCACCGAGCCGAAACAATTGACTGATGAAGAGCGAGCGCGTTTTGCCCCAGCGCAGTGAGAAAACCGCTGCGCTGCTGTGGCTGGCGGTTTGTCTGGCATTGGCGGTGGCCCTGGCCATCCTGTTGCCGCGCAGCCAGCTGAACAGCAGCGTGCTGGCTTTACTGCCGCAACAAAATCTGGGGCAGGCACCCGCTGAAATCCAGCAAGGCTTTATGCAGCGGCTGGATCGTCAGCTGGTGTGGCTGGTGAGCGCCGATAACGATCACGGCGATGAAGCGGCAGAGTGGTGGCAAGCGCAGCTGCAGGCGCTGCCGATGCTGAAACAGGTGAGCGGTGCGCTGGATGATGACCAGATGCAGCGTTGGGGCACCTACGCCTTCCAGCATCGTAACGGCCTGATCGATCCGTTAACGCGCGCCCGTCTGCAAAACGGCGGTACGGCACAAGCCGACTGGATTCTGGCGCAACTGTTTTCAGCGTTTGCCGGTGTGAGCAGTAAAGAAATTCAAAACGATCCGCTGATGCTGGTGCGTGGCGCGCAGCTGGCACTGCAGCAGAATGCCAGCAAAATGGTACTGCATAACGGCTGGTTAACCGTGAATGACGCCCAGCAGCGCCGCTGGTATTTCCTGCACGGTGAACTGGCGAGCAATGCCTTTAGCATTCAGCAAAGTCATCAGTTGGTGACCGCCCTCAACCAGCTTGAACAGCAGTTAAAAACGCGCTGGCCAGATGCGCAGCTGTTAACGCGTGGCACAGTGCTGTTTAGCGATGATGCCAGCCAGCGCGCGCAGCATGATGTCGAGACGCTCGGCAGCGTCACACTGGCCGGCTTGCTGCTGCTGGTGTGGCTGGTGTTCCGCTCGCTGCGGCCCCTGGCGCTGTGTGCGCTCTCGGTGGCGATAGGCGCGATGGCGGGTACGGTGCTGACCTTGATCTGTTTTGGTGAGCTGCATCTCACGACTTTAGTGATGAGCCTCAGCATTGTCGGCATCTCTGCCGATTATACCTTGTACTATCTGACGGAACGCATGGTACACGGCGAACAAAACACGCCGTGGCAAAGCCTGCATAAAGTGCGCGCCACGTTACTGCTGGCACTGGGCACCACGGCGATTGCCTGGTTGCTGATGCTGCTGGCACCGTTCCCCGGTTTGCGCCAACTGGCGGTGTTCGCCGCCAGCGGGTTAAGTGCATCTTGCCTGACGGTGATCTGTTTTTATCCATGGCTGGTGCGTGGCCTGCCGGTGCGACCGATTCCCGGTATGGTGTGGCTGGCGCGCTGGTTAGCGGCATGGCGCCGCAACACGCTGTTAAAAGTCGGATTGCCACTGCTGGTGGCGCTCTATGCATTGAGCGGCATGATTCAGCTGCGCGTCGATGACGATATTGCTCATCTGCAGAGCGCTCCGGCTAAATTGCTGGCTCAGGATCGGCAACTGGCACAGCTCACGGGACAACAGGCCGACCAAACCTGGTTCGTGGTGTGGGAGGATAACGAGCAGCAGGCATTGCAGCGTCTCAGCGCACTGACACCCAAGCTACAACTGGCGCAGCAGCAGGGCTGGATGGCAGGTTATCGCGTATTGCCGCTTAATTCGCTGGATCAGCAACAGCAGGATCTGCAGCTGTTGCAGCAGGCTGCGCCGAATATCCTGACGCGGTTAAAACAGGCGGGAATCTCGTTAGCCAATGCCGATCTTGCGGCGATGCCAGTCAATGCCGATGACTGGCTGGCAAGTCCGCTGAGCGAGGGCTGGCGTTTGCTGTGGCTCTCGCTGCCGGATGGACGCAGCAGCGTGCTGGTGCCGGTCAATGGCGTGAAAAACAGTGCGGCGTTACTCGATTTAGCAACGCAGCAGGCGGGCGTGAGCTGGGTCGATCGCAAAGCCAGCTACGATGAACTGTTCCGTTTCTGGCGTACGCTGCTGAGTGGCCTGTTGGCGCTGGCGTTGTTGCTGATCACCGTCAGTTACATCGTGCGCCTTGGCCTGCAAGCGGGTTTACGCAGCGCCTTGCCTTCCTGGCTGTCGCTGGCGGCAGCGCTGGCGACATTAGGCTGGATTGGCGCCAGCCTGAACTTATTTGCCTTGCTGGCGCTGATTCTGGTGCTGGGCATCGGCATCAATTACACGCTGTTCTTCAGTAATCCGCGCGGTACGCCGCTGACCTCTATGCTGGCCGTCACGCTGGCGATGATGACCACACTGCTGACGCTGGGCATGCTGGTGTTCAGCAGCACAGCGGCGATCAGTGGTTTTGGTACGGTGCTGTGCAGCGGGATCTTTTGTGCATTCTTGTTAGCGCCGCTGGCGCTGGCACCAGGGAAAAGGAAGCAACGATGAAAACAGGTGCTTTGTTGTTGATGCTGAGCCTGCTGTTAAGCGGTTGTGCGCAGCATGACAGCCCATCCGAACGGCCCACCGCGTGGCTGAAACCGGGCGTGCGCGTCACGTTGCCTGCGCCGGGCATTTCACCCGCGTTTCAGCAGCAGCAACTGCTGACCGGCCACGCCAAAGGTAAAACCCAGTCACTGCTGGTGCTGCTGAGCGCCGATTCACAGCAAATCAGCCTGGCGGGTTTGTCCTCGCTGGGCATTCGCTTGTTCCGTGTGACCTATGATAAAAACGGGATTCATACGCAGCAGATGATGGCGCTGCCCGAAATGCCGCCAGCCAGCCAGGTGCTGGCAGATGTCATGCTGAGCCACTGGCCGCTGAGTGCGTGGCAGCCGCAGTTGCCGCCAGGCTGGCAGTTGATCGACAAGGGCGATCGTCGTGAGTTGCGCGATCCTGCCGGTAACGTGGTGACGTTGATTCGCTACCTGCAACGGGGAACCGTACGTGAACCGATCAGCATCGATCAGCGCGCCTTCGGTTATCAAATTCAAATCCAGCATCTGGACGCATCGTCATGATCTACATTTCGGCGTTTGGCATGGTGAATGCGCTTGGCAACTCATTGGAGCAGATTGCCGCGCAGTTAACCTCAGGCCACGCACCCGGCATGCAGCCGCGCGAAGGCTGGTTGCAGCAAGGTAAAACCTGCTGGCTGGGCGAGGTGCCGGGCGAACTGCCAGCTGTGCCCGCCGCACTTGCCACGCATAACACGCGCAATAATCAGCTGCTGCTGGCGGCGCTGGCGCAGATCCGTCCGGCCGTGGATGCGGCGATTGCCCGCTTTGGTGGTGAACGTGTCGCGGTGGTGCTGGGCACCAGCACCTCGGGCGTGGACGAAGGCGATCGTCAGGTTGACAGAGGCTTACCGGGTTACGATTACCGCATGCAGGAGTTGGGCGATCCGTCGCGTTTCCTGGCGCACTACCTTGAACTGGACGGCCCGGCGTACACCATTTCTACTGCCTGTTCCTCCAGTGCACGCGCGTTGATCAGTGGACAGCGCTTGATTGAGGCCGGTCTGGTGGATGTGGCGCTGGTGGGCGGTGCGGATTCATTGAGCCGCATGCCAATAAACGGTTTTGCCAGCCTGGATTCGTTATCCGAACGCCAGTGTGCACCGTTCAGCGCAGAACGTGACGGTATTTCTATCGGTGAAGCGGGGGCGCTGCTGCTGCTGACGCGTGAGCCGCAGTCGCTGGCGCTGCTTGGTGCGGGTGAGTCATCAGACGCCTGGCATATGTCGGCTCCGCATCCAGAAGGCATTGGCGCCGAGCAAGCGATGAAGATGGCGCTGAAGCAGGCCCAATTGCAGCCACAGGATATCGGCTACATTAATTTGCACGGCACCGCGACACCACTCAACGATCAGGTCGAGTCGGGCGTGGTTCATCGTTTGTTTGGCGATAGCGTGCCCTGTAGTTCCACTAAGCACCTAACGGGCCACACGCTCGGCGCGGCGGGTGCGACCGAGGCGGCGCTGGCGGCACTCATCGTGCAGCAGAATCTGGCGTTACCGGCGCAGGATTTTAGCGCCACTACCCTGGATAGCACGCTGCCGGTTTGCGGACTGCTGACTTTGCCACAGCCGCTGGCGCGTCCCATCATCGCCTCAAACTCTTTTGCCTTTGGCGGGAACAACACCTGCCTGATTGTAGGAAAGCCTCATGACTGATTTTCTGCCGGTGGGCGACTATCTGCCGCACCGTGCACCGATGCTGCTGCTGGATCGCGTGATTCAGGTCAGCGACGAGCGTGTGGTGTGTGAAGTGACCATCAACCACCAGGGCGTACTCGCGCCGTTTCTTAATGCGCAGGGCGAGCTGCCCGCGTGGTTTGGCGTCGAGATCATGGCGCAGACCGTTGGCGTCTGGTCTGGCTTTCATGCCCGACAGCGCGGCGATCGGAATATCCGCCCCGGCATGTTACTGGGGGGACGCGGCTATCGTGCCGCTGCTGCCACCTTTGCCGCAGACAGCACGCTGCGGGTGGAAATGCATCTGCTGATGCGTGACGACAAGCTCGGTAGCTTTGAAGGCGAGATCCGCAGTCAGGATACGGTCCTTGCCAGCGGTCGGCTGAATACCTATCAGCCGGATGAACAGGAACTTAACCAATTACAACAAGGGATGCAGGCATGACGCGCAGCGTATTAGTGACCGGCGCCAGTAAAGGGATTGGCCGCGCCATTGCGCTTCGCCTGGCGCAGGATGGTTTCAACGTGGTGGTGCATTACCACCGTGATGCAGCGGGTGCACAACAGACGCTGGCGGACATCACGAATGCGGGCGGAGTGGGGCGCACTCTGCAGTTTGACGTGGCCGATCGCGAAGCCACACGCACGGCAATTGAAAACGATATCGCCGAACACGGCGCCTATTACGGCGTAGTGAACAATGCCGGTATTACGCGTGACGGCGCTTTCCCGGCCCTGACCGAAGATGAGTGGGACAGCGTGATCCACACCAACCTCGACAGCTTCTACAACGTGATTCATCCCTGTGTGATGCCGATGATTGGTCTGCGTAAAGGCGGCCGAATCGTCACCCTATCCTCGGTGTCCGGTATCATGGGCAATCGCGGTCAGGTGAATTACAGCGCGGCCAAGGCAGGGATTATTGGTGCCACCAAAGCGCTGGCCATCGAGTTAGCAAAACGCAAAATCACCGTGAACTGTATCGCGCCAGGTTTGATTGACACCGGCATGCCGGATCTGGAGCCGATGGTGATCGACGAAGCGCTGAAAATCATCCCGATGAAACGGATGGGCGCGGCTGAGGAAGTCGCCGGGCTCGCCAGCTATTTGATGTCGGATATTGCGGGCTACGTAACGCGTCAGGTGATTTCAATTAATGGAGGTATGCTGTGATGCAGCGGGTCGTGGTAACCGGAATGGGGGGCGTCACTGCCTTTGGTGAAAACTGGCCAGCGGTGGCTGCGCGCATTAAGCAGGGGCAAAATGCAGTGCGTAAAATGCCGGAATGGCAGATTTACGACGGCTTACACACCTTGCTCGGTGCCCCGGTCGATAACTTCGAACTGCCTGCGCACTACACGCGCAAACGCATTCGTTCGATGGGGCGAGTGTCGCTAATGGCGACGCGCGCCACCGAGTTGGCGCTGGAACAGGCCGGCTTGATCGATCACCCGGTGCTGACCAGCGGGGAAACCGGTATTGCCTATGGTTCATCTACTGGCAGCACCGGCCCGGTCAGTGAATTTGCCACCATGCTGACAGAAAAACATACCAACAACATTACCGGCACCACCTATGTGCAGATGATGCCGCATACCACGGCGGTGAACGCCGGGCTGTTCTTTGGCCTGCGCGGCCGGGTGATCCCGACTTCCAGCGCCTGCACCTCGGGCAGCCAGGCGATTGGCTATGCGTGGGAAGCGATCCGCCATGGATATCAAGCCGTGATGGTGGCGGGCGGTGCGGAAGAGTTGTGTCCTTCCGAAGCGGCGGTGTTTGACACGTTGTTTGCCACCAGCCAACGCAACGATGCACCGCATTCTTCACCGTCACCTTTTGATCAGCATCGCGATGGGTTGGTGATTGGCGAAGGCGCGGGAACCTTGATCCTCGAATCACTGGAGCATGCCCAGGCACGCGGCGCCACCATTTACGCCGAACTGGTGGGTTTCCACACCAACTGTGATGCGGCGCATATTACCCAGCCGCAGCGTGAAACCATGCAGATCTGCATCGAACGCGCGCTGAAAACGGCGGGTGTGACGCCGGAGCAGATTGGCTATATCAACGCCCATGGCACGGCCACCGATCGCGGCGACATCGCTGAAAGTCAGGCCACCGCGGCGATTTTTGGCAATGACACGCCAATCTCCTCGCTGAAAAGCTATTTTGGTCACACGCTCGGTGCTTGTGGTGCACTGGAAGCCTGGATGAGCATTGAGATGATGCGAGAAGGGTGGTTTGCGCCCACGCTGAATCTGACGCAGCCCGCGGCAGAGTGTGGCGATCTGGACTATATCATCGGCGAATCACGCTCGATCGATACCGATTATATTCAATCCAACAACTTTGCCTTCGGGGGTATCAACACCTCGCTGGTGTTTAAACGCTGGCGCGACGCCTGAATTCCCGACTGTCAGCGGCTTCAATAAGTGAAGCCGCGACGCCTAAATTCCCACACAGTCAGCGGTTTCAATCAACGAAGTCACAACGCCTAAATCCCCCAGACTGACGGCGGTTTCAATAAACGAAGCCGCGGTACTCTTATTTTTACCGGCCTTAAATCCCCACATTTTCTGAGTGAAATTACAGTGGTCAGGGCAATTAGCGCAGGGTGTTTTCGTTTTCTTAACAAATAAGCGCATCTGACCACGCTGAGTTGAGGAAGTTCAGCGATTTTGCTTGCTTTCGTAATAACACTCCGCATAATCGCAAACCGTAATAAAAATGATTATCAATATATTTCGTATCAGGGGATATCCATGCGTACTTCGCCTTTCAATCCCGGACTGAAACCGACGCTGCTTGCTGTTCTGGTCAGTGCCGGTTGTTTGCCAGTGATGGCTGCTACCACCAACACCACAACGTCTTCAACCGCGGCCAAAAACGAGCAGCAGACGCTGACTGTGACCGCAACGCCACAAGCTGACTTCAAATCCGGCGGCAATGATTTAGTACCCGCGTACCTCGACGGGCAAATCGCCCACGGCGGCCGCCTTGGCATGCTGGGTGAGCAGAATGCCATGGACGTGCCGTTTAACGTCATCGGCTTCACCTCGAAAATGATTCAGGATCAGCAGGCGAAAACCATCGCTGACGTGGTGCGTAATGACGCAGGCGTTCAAAATGTTAAAGGCTACGGTAACTTTGCCGAGGCTTATCGCATCCGTGGCTTTGAATTGGATGGCGACGACATGACCTTCGGTGGTCTGGCAGGCGTGGTGCCGCGTCAGGTGATGGACGCTTCCCTGATTGATCGCGTCGAAATTTTCAAAGGCGCTAACAGCCTGGTTAACGGCGCGGCGTCATCTGGCGTCGGTGGCATGATCAACCTTGAGCCGAAGCACGCGGAAGATACGCCGATTACCCGCGTTGGCGTGGATTACACCTCTTCTTCTCAGGTCGGCGGAACGCTGGACGTGGGTCGTCGTTTCGGTGATAACAACCAGTTTGGCGTACGTTTCAATGCAGTTCATCGCGAAGGTGAGACTGGCGTCGATGGCGAAAAGAAACGCACCACGGCAGCATCATTGGGCCTGGATTATCGTGGCGATCGTCTGCGCACCTCACTGGACGTGGGCTATCAGAAAAAGACCTATCATGATGCGCTGCAAGGCGTGAAATTCGGCGACTTCATTCCAGAAGTTCCCTCCAATTCGCATAACTACAGCCAGAAATGGGTGTATAGCGATATGGAATCCGAATTCGGAATGGCGAAAGCGGAATACGATATCACCGATAGCTGGACGGCCTATGCCGGACTGGGTGCGCAGCACGCCCACGAAACCGGTAACTATGGTTCGCCAACGGTTACCGACACTAATGGTGATGGCACTATCAGCAGCTTCTACTCCAACCGCATTCAGGACAACATGAGCGGTATGGTGGGTCTGCGCGGTGATTTCCACACCGGTTTCGTCAGTCATAAAGTCAATGTGGGCTATTCAGCATTAACCACCAATGCCAAAAACGCCTACAACATGTCGCTGGTCGGCACGCCGTTCAACATTTACAACAGCGGTGATGTTGCAGAGCCGGCAGCGACCTTCGCCGGTGGTAAATTCTCAGATCCGCTGACGACAGCCCGCACACGTACGCAAGGTTATCTGCTGAGTGACACATTAGGCGTGTTTGACGATACGCTGCTGTTCACCGTGGGTGCGCGTCATCAGAAAGTGGTGGTGCGTAATTATGCTTACGGAACAGGCGCGGAAGATGTCAGTTCTCGTTATACCAATGATCGCTGGATGCCAACTTACGGCGTGGTTTATAAGCCGTGGAAACAGGTGTCCTTCTACGCGAACCACACCGAAGCGTTACAGCCAGGCAGCGTGGCACCTAACACCGCGACTAACTATGGCAGCGTAACGGGTGTTGCACACTCCAAGCAAAACGAAATCGGGGTGAAAACCGACTTCGGTCGTATGGGCGGATCGTTAGGTCTTTTTGAAATCAAGAAACCATCAGGCCTGTTAAACAGCGACGGCGCTTATGTGATGGATGGCGAGCAGCGTCACCGTGGGCTGGAAGCCAACGTCTTTGGTGAGCCGGTTCTGGGTCTGCGCTTGAATGCCAGTGCGACCTGGATCGATCCAGTGATGACGAAAACCTCCGGCGGCACCTATGATGGCAAACAGGCTATCGGTGTGCCTCGTTACAACTATGTGCTGGGTGCTGAGTACGACATCAAGCCTGTTGATGGTTTGACCGCGACAGCCATGCTGAATCACTCCGGTTCGCAGTATGCTAACTCAGCCAATACGTTGAAACTAGGTAGCTATACCACGCTCGATTTGGGTGTGCGTTACCGCATGAAGGTCAGCCAGAACGATCTGGTCTGGCGCGTGGGTGTGGATAACGTGACCAATGAGAAATACTGGGCCAACGTAGATGGTACCGGCACCTATCTGGTGCAGGGCGATCCTCGCACCCTGAAAGTCTCCATGAGCTACGATTTCTAATCCGCTCTTAACAGGGACGCCATCGCGTCCCTGTTGTCATTTCATACTGAAATAATTCTGTACCTTGCCACGCATTCCATTACACTCAGTGCGGCAATCCCGCGCACAAAAGTCTTTTGTTATTGAGTCGACATGAGTTCACCCGCGCCACCTGACGATCACGACGAGCCTTTACGACAATCTCTGGATGATGCGCACTTCGCTATTGTGGTACTTGCAGTGACCTCTGTTACCCTTATAATCTTCGTCCTGATGGTGACGTTATGGATGAGCTAAGGTCAGCAACAGTTCATGGAAGCCTGCAAGGAGATGTCGATGGAAGCCCGAGATGACAAACTGATTGCCATAATTGGCCTGCTCTCCGCCTGTTTAATTGGCGTGGTGTTCCTGTTCACCATGACATGGCTGACCGATGTGCGCCATCCCGCCGATCCCACGCTTGATGTACAAACCTGTCCGCCAAAAGTTCATCCGACGCAACACTCTTAATTCTGTTTTTCCCGGTTGTGCCACTTAATTTGCTGACTGCGTAGCTCTAACGCCAGGGCTTCGTGTAGCGTGCGATTGCCATTGGGATCGCCCAGGCCAAACAGCGCGCCAGGTGAACGTCGATCGTCTGCCCAGGCCGGATATTCGACTACCGGATAGAGCGAAATGCCTTCCAGCGCCACCCCTTCGTCCAGGGCTAACAGCGCCTGTTCCGTGACATGCCGCAGCCAGGGCGCGCGCGCGTCTCCTTCGGCACCGGTTTCTGCCAGCAGCAATGGACGTTGATAGCGCTGCCAGCATTGCAACAACAGGCGATGCAGCGGTTGATAAGTGGCGTGTTCAGCAGGGATGGTGTCGCCGGAAAAGAACCAGTGGTTATCGGGATAGTAATTCAGGCCGAGGATATCGAGGAAATCCTCACGTCCGCCCAGTTCCGGCGCATCACGCCCGGCAATCCAGTCCCAGGCTTCAAACTGGGCCTGATGTTGTGCATTTGCGTAGGGTTTGCTGTCGGGGTTGTTAGGATCGGCGGCGATTTGCACCAGCGGATCGGTGATTACAAAGCGCGCATCAGGATAAACGTCGCGAATCGCATGCATCGCCGCCAGCGAGGCGCGTACCAGCTGACGTTTTAGCTCGCGGCCGCGCTCGCTGGCATAGGGATCAAGCCAGGAAACATCTGCCCCGGCCCATGACCAAAAGGAGATTTGGTTGATTGGGGTGAAAAAAGGGTGTTCAACGCCTTCATCACGCATCAACTGCGCCATGGCACGTGCGAAACGCTCAAAATGATCGACAAAGGCGCTACGCCAGATATCAAGGTGTTCCGGGTAGCCAAAATGGGCTAATTCCCAGATGATCTGCATATCGTGACGTGCGGCGGCATGGACCATCGGTAAAAAGCTGCGCCAGTCATATTCACCAGGCGTGGCTTCGATTAAATGCCAGCGTGCACCGTCGCGGGCAGTGTGTAATCCTTCCTGCGCCAGCGCAGCGTAATCTTTCTCCAGTAACATGTCGTGACCGCTACTGATCACCATATCCATACGACGACCGCCGCTGCGGCAGGCGGTAGAGCAGGGGAAGCTACCCTGGAAGAAACTGCGGAAAAGCTGCGGGTGATGGCGCGGGGATTGCTGAGTCATCATCCTCTCCTCACGGTAAACGTCGGATGCAGAACGCAAGCCTAAGTCTAGACTGTAAACTAAAGACGCGTCAGCGAGCGGTAGCAGATGTCTCTGATTGCCATCCGACGCGGTAAGACCAACAATAATAGATCCAGTGAATTCAGGGATTCGGTATGAGTGAAGCAGCATCCGTTCAGCAACCGCCAGCGGGCGAAGGGTTACGAGAGATTGTTGATGTACGTTGTGCGCTGCATCCTGGGATGAGTGGCATTCATCCCCTTAACGATGGTCTGGACGCTTTTGCCGCGCGCTATCTGCTGATGGGCATGGCGCAACACACAATTGATGTGCAGTACTACATCTGGCACAACGACATGTCTGGCCGTCTGTTATTTAGCGCGTTGCTGGATGCCGCCGAACGTGGCGTCAACGTTCGCTTGCTATTAGATGACAATAATACGCCGGGCCTGGATGACACGCTGGCCGAACTCGATCGCCATCCCAATATTGCGGTGCGCTTATTCAATCCCTTTTCCTTTCGCACCCTGCGCGCGCTCGGTTACCTGACTGATTTCGCCCGCCTTAATCGACGCATGCACAATAAGAGCCTGACGGTGGATGGGGCCGTGACACTGGTCGGTGGGCGCAATATCGGCGACGAATATTTCGGGACTGGCGTTGAGCCGCTGTTTACCGATTTGGATGTGCTGGCGATTGGCCCGGTGGTACAACAAGTCGCGCACGATTTCGAGCGCTACTGGCAGAGCAAAGCGGTTTCACCCTTGCGCGCGGTAGTAGATGTCTCGGGCGATGCCCATCAGGCTGTGCGTTTACCGGCAGAGTGGCAGCAGAGTGAAGCCGTTCAGCGTTATCTGGCGCGGCTGGAGCACTCTTCTTTTGTCAGCCAAATGGAACAGGGATCAATGCAGATGACGTGGGCTGAATCGCGTCTGTTGAGTGATGATCCACGCAAGGGACTTGGCAAAGCGAAACGTTCCAGCCTGTTGCCGCAGCGCATGCTGGAGGTGATTGGCACACCGCAACAGCAGTTCGATATCATCTCGGCGTATTTTGTGCCCACGCGTGCCGGCGTGGCTCATCTGGTCGCACTGAAGCGGCGGGGTGTCAAAATCGCCATACTCACCAATTCACTGGCGGCCAATGATGTGTCCGTGGTGCACGCAGGTTATGCGCGCTGGCGTAAAAAGCTGCTGCGTCATGGAATTGCGCTGTATGAGATGAAGCCACAAGCGAATGCCAGTGACGCCCCACATGACCGTGGGTTAACCGGTAATTCCGGCTCAAGCTTGCATGCGAAAACCTTCACCGTTGATAACCGAAAAGTGTTTATCGGCTCGTTTAATTTTGATCCCCGCTCTGCGGTGCTAAATACCGAAATGGGACTGGTGATTGAAAGTGAAGCCCTGGCGCAGCAAACCCATCAGCGCTTTATTGCCGGGATGCGCGATCGCGCCTGGACACTGCGTCTGGACAACTGGGGGCGGGTGAACTGGGTTGAGTATCCCGGTGAAGCAGGTGAGGTGGTGCACAAGCATGAGCCGCAGTGTACGTGGATACAACGACTGCTGGTGCGATTGGTGTGGCGCTTACCGGTGGAGTGGTTGTTGTAAATGACGCAGGACATGCTGGCGCACCGGACAACAATCGCCCCCACATTGTGGGGGCTGATGCCGATTACCGTGTAGCAGAGGGCGCTTTAACCGCATTGCGCTGGGGTTTACCGGAGAACAGGAAACGCAGCAGTGGGATGCGCAGATGGATTTCATACAGCATAAAAGCAATGCCAAACACCATCAGCAGACCGACAAAGAAACCTAGCGTGTTGCTGCTTATGTGCGGGGTAACGTAAATGCCATACAGAATTGTCAACGGATGGTGCACCAGATAGATAAACAGTGAGGCATTGACTAAATACATGATGCGCGGGGAATGGCTGTTCAGCAGCTTGTGACCAAAGCTAAAGCAGACATTCAGCATACAAAGTCCCATCAGGGTTGAGATTACCTCATCGATTTCATACAGCCAGCCATCGCCGCTGCTGTATCGCTGATTCAGGCTGTAAGCGATAAATACCGCAATGGCGCCAAAACACATCACCGGATTGAAACGCACAAACAAGGCTTTGAGCGCCTGATGTTTCCATGCTAATGCGCCCAGCATAAAGAATGGCAGGAACGTCAGGGTTTGCATCACGGCCACGCTGAACAGACCGTCGGCGAACACGGCCGGTACGGCATAGAACAGCACGCGGCGGAACAGACACCAGACCAATGCATAAGCCAGAAATGCCAGCGTCAGTTTCCCCCAGCCTACCTGCTGATAATCAATCTTCCGCTGCTGAGTGCTCAGCCAGCGGAAGGTCAGCATGCCGAATGCCGTTAGAATCACTAAAACCAGTAAAAACCACAGATGAGAAATCAGTTCCCACGCCAGCGTGTTGTACTTGTCATACCAAGAAAAGCTATTCCAATGACCCACTTTGTCGGTCAGATTTTTTAGCATAAAAAACTGCGGCAGGGTAATGAGCGGAATGGCGGTTAACAGCGGGATACCTACACGCTCCATGCGGACCTTCAGCCAGTGTTGTGGCTGATAGCGCAGGTAAAGCATGTAGGAAAAATAACCAGAAATAACAAAGAACACCTGCATGCGGAAGGCGTGGATGAAGTCATTCAAAACGGTTAACCACATCGAGGCATCGTGGCTATTCACGGCCCAGCGCTGTGTGGAGTAAATCAACGAGACGTGAAAGGGCACGCCTAATAACATTAAGTACGCTCGAATGGAGTCAAGAAAATATTCGCGTTCGGGTTTTGCTGAACTCATAAGCTTCCAATTTGTCAGTTTACTTGCCGGTTTCACCCTGAAACCGGATTATGCTGGATGAAAATTCTACCGCCTGTAAACAGCGTATACTATCAGGTGATTCTGTATCTTAACCTGAAGGGTTTAATTATCCGAAAAGCACACTTTCAGCTTACAAATCAGCGGAACAATCTTGTGCATAAGCTGTCGGAAAACCGAATAATCCTTTAAGATAAATGGGTTTGATCTGAGCACACGAAAGGGGGGGATGTGCTAAATAAAGTGAATAAAAAAGTGGGACTGGTAAAAATGCGCTGGGTAGGCGCGGCAGTTCTGCTGGCGTTGTACGCCAACAATAGCTGGGCGTTCAACATTGATGATGTGGCAAAACAAGCCAAGGCGCTGGCAGGGAAAGGTTACGAAGCGCCGAAGAGCAATTTACCCTCTCAGTTTCGTGATATGAAATTTGCGGATTATCAGCAGATCCAGTTTAACCACGACAAAGCATACTGGGGCAAACTGCGCACGCCGTTTAAGCTCGAGTTTTACCATCAGGGGATGTATTTCGATACGCCGGTGAAAATTAATGAAGTCACCGCCTCATCAGTACGTGAAATCAAATATAACCCTGACTATTTCAACTTCGGCAACGTGAAACACGATGCTGATTCCGTCAAGAACCTCGGGTTTGCCGGATTCAAAGTACTGTATCCTTTAAACAAAAAGGGTAAAGACGACGAAATCACCAGTTTCCTGGGCGCCAGCTATTTCCGCGTGATTGGCGAAGGTCAGGTGTATGGTCTTTCAGCGCGCGGCTTAGCGATTGATACTGCACTGCCATCAGGTGAAGAGTTCCCGCGCTTTAAAGAGTTCTGGATTGAACGTCCAAAACCTCAGGACAAGCAGCTGGTGATCTATGCACTGCTGGATTCGCCACGTGCGTCCGGAGCTTATCGCTTCATTATCAAACCGGGCAAAGAGTCGACGGTGGATGTGCAGTCTAAGGTTTACCTGCGTGACAACGTCGGCAAACTGGGCGTGGCACCACTGACCAGCATGTTCCTGTTTGGTGCTAACCAGCCATCACCGGTGACCAATTTCCGTAACGAGTTACATGACTCGAATGGGCTGTCCATTCACGCGGGCAACGGTGAGTGGATTTGGCGTCCGCTGAACAACCCGAAACACCTGGCGGTGAGCACCTTTACCATCGAAAATCCGAAAGGGTTCGGATTGCTGCAGCGTGGCCGTGATTTCAGCCATTACCAGGATCTCGACGATCGCTACGATCTGCGTCCAAGCGGTTGGGTTGAGCCACAGGGTGACTGGGGTAAAGGCCGTGTCGAACTGGTCGAAATCCCGACAGCGGATGAAACCAACGACAACATCGTGGCTTTCTGGACGCCTGAGAAACTGCCAGAGCCGGGCAAAGAGATGAATTTCCAATATCGTCTGCACTTCACGCGTGATGAAAACCAACTTCATCAGGATGATGTGGCCTGGGTGAAAAACACGCTGCGTTCTGCGGGTGATGTGAAGCAGTCTAACCTGGTACGTCAGCCGGATGGCTCAATTGCCTTTACTATCGACTTCGTCGGTAAAGCGATGAGCAAACTGCCGGACAATACTCAGGTCGCGCCTCAGGTCAGTGTAGGCAACAATGCCGACGTGGTTGAGCAGAGTGTACGCTACAACCCGGTGACCAAAGGCTGGCGTTTGGTATTGCGTCTGCGCGTGAAAGATAACAAGCAGCCGACCGAAATGCGTGCGGCGCTGGTGAGCGGCGACAAGACATTGACGGAAACCTGGAGCTATCAGCTACCTGCCAATGAATAAATCGACTTTTTTACCTCAATCTTACGTGGAGGCCCTGCCGCTTGATGCGGCGGGGCGCGCTCGTCTGAGTGATTCGTTACAGAATGCCCAGGCGTTCCACGCTATTCATACGGCGCTGGGGCAAGATGTTGCCGCCAGCGATCGCCCGGATGATGCGCCGCTAAAATCGGTGTCATCACGCGTACAGATGGCCTGGCCGGATTCACTGGCCGAGGGTCAACAACTCAGTAAGGATTATCTCGACCGCACCACGCTGAAGGCGATGCCTAAAGTGAAGCGCTCGCTGATGTTCCCTGAGATCTGGCGCACCAACCCGATCGCGCGTGCATGGGATTCTGTGCGTGGGAAAAAATCCACGCCGCGTTATGCCACAGCGGAAGAGCAAAAGACCGAAGATAAGTGGCGTCATGTCGGTTCTATGCGCCGTTATGTCCTGCTGATTCTGACGATTTTACAGACGGTAGTGGCGACCTGGTACATGAAAACCATTCTGCCATATCAGGGCTGGACGCTGCTCGATCCTATCGAGTTGTTTAACCAGAACTGGCTGCAGTCGGTAGAGCTGATCCTGCCTTACATTTTGCAAACCGGGATATTGTTCCTGTTTGCCATTCTGTTCTGCTGGGTGTCCGCTGGTTTCTGGACCGCGTTGATGGGCTTCCTGCAGTTGATGATGGGTCGCGACAAATACAGCATTTCGTATTCGACCACGGGTGATGAGCCGCTCAATCCGGAGCATCGCACTGCGCTGATCATGCCGATCTGTAACGAAGACGTTGAACGCGTATTCGCCGGTCTGCGTGCCACCTGGGAATCGGTGCAGCGCACAGGTAATGCCGAGCACTTCGATGTCTATATCCTGAGCGACAGCTACGATGCCGATATCGCCATCGCTGAGCAGAAAGCCTGGATGGAGCTGGTGCGTGATGTCGGAGGCGCAGGCAAGATTTTCTATCGCCGTCGCCGTCGTCGTGTGAAGCGTAAAAGCGGTAACATCGATGACTTCTGCCGTCGCTGGGGCAGCAATTACAGCTACATGGTGGTGCTGGATGCTGACAGCGTGATGAGCGGTGAGTGTCTCACCGGACTGGTGCGCATGATGGAAGCCAATCCGAACGCCGGTATTATCCAGTCGTCGCCAAAAGCGTCAGGCATGGACACGCTGTATGCGCGTTGTCAGCAGTTCGCGACCCGCGTCTATGGCCCGCTGTTTACCGCCGGTCTGCACTTCTGGCAGTTGGGTGAATCGCACTACTGGGGCCATAACGCCATCATCCGTGTTCAGCCGTTCATCGAGCACTGTGCGTTAGCACCGCTGCCTGGTGAAGGTTCTTTTGCCGGTTCAATTCTGTCACATGACTTCGTTGAAGCCGCGCTGATGCGCCGTGCCGGTTGGGGGGTGTGGATCGCCTATGACCTGCCGGGCTCTTACGAGGAACTGCCGCCGAACCTGCTGGATGAACTGAAGCGTGACCGTCGCTGGTGCCACGGTAACCTGATGAATTTCCGCCTGTTCCTGGTGAAGGGGATGCACCCGGTTCACCGTGCGGTGTTCCTGACCGGTGTGATGTCTTATCTGTCAGCACCGTTGTGGTTTATGTTCCTCGCCTTGTCCACCGCGTTGCAGGTGGTACATACGCTGATGGAACCGACCTACTTCCTGCAACCGCGCCAGCTGTTCCCGGTGTGGCCGCAGTGGCGTCCTGATTTGGCGATCGCGCTGTTCTCTACCACGTTGGTACTGCTGTTCCTGCCGAAGCTGCTCAGTGTGGTGTTGATCTGGTTCAAAGGTGCCAAACCATACGGTGGTGCCATTCGGCTGTTCTGCTCGCTGATTCTGGAAATGCTGTTCTCGGTGTTGCTGGCACCGGTGCGTATGCTGTTCCACACGGTATTCGTGGTCAGCGCGTTCCTCGGCTGGGAAGTGGTGTGGAACTCACCGCAGCGTGATGACGATGCTACACCATGGGGCGAAGCTTTCCGTCGTCATGGTTCTCAGATGCTGTTAGGTATCGTTTGGGCGGCCGGTATGGGTGTGCTCGATCTGAACTTCTTATGGTGGCTGGCGCCGATTGTGTTCTCACTGATTCTGTCGCCGTTTGTTTCGGTGATGTCGAGCCGTGCAACGGTGGGACAGAAGAGTAAGAATGCGAAGCTGTTCCTGATCCCGGAAGAGTATGAACCACCAAAAGAGCTGGTTGATACCGATCACTACCTGCAGTTGAACCGCGAGCGGGCGTTGAAGAATGGCTTTATGCATGCCTTGTTCAACCCGGCATTCAATGCACTGGCAACCGCAATGGCCACGTCGCGTCACAAACAGAGTGCGTTGCTGGATCATGCACGCGACCGCCGTGTCGATCAGGCACTGAGCGATGCGCCTGAGAAACTGAACCGCGAGCAGCGTTTGCAGCTCATCAGTGACCCAGTAGTGCTGGCGCGCGTGCACTCACGCCTGTGGGAAAGTGCAGAGAAATATCATCAATGGGTGGAGAGTTATCAGAAATTGACACTCAATCCTGAGGCGCTTCCACAGCGCTAACCTCGAAAACCTAAAAGCGGCAGCGATGCCGCTTTTTTTTTGCCAACATTCTGACTAACACAATCTTTACGCGCACAGGTGTAGTTATTCCACCCGTGACCCGGTTAAACTAACGCCAGTTCATTGTGAGTAAATGTTGTGAATTATTTCCTTAAATTAACCCTATTGTGTGCAACCACACTCGTGTTGAGCGGCTGCGGCAGTATTATCAGCCGAACCGTCCCGGGACAGGGACATGGCAGCCAGTATTATCCCGGTGTGCAATGGGATGTGCGTGACGGGCCATGGCGTGTGCTGACCATCCTTGATCTGCCACTCTCGCTGGTGATGGATACGCTGTTGCTGCCCGTCGATGCCAGCCACGGCCCTTACGAGTAACGCTTACGCCCATTTATCCGATGGGCTATCGTCATCTTCCCATTCCTCTGCCGCAGCTTCACCCTCTTCGAGATCGCGTGGTGGCTCCAGCTGGAATTCCCCTTCATCCCACTCGTGCAGGGTGTTTTCCGACTGCCACTCCTGACGCAGTTCCACCTCGTCGAAATCGCCGTCAAATATCGCCTGGGCTGCTTCGCCGCTGCAGATCGGCAGGCATTCACCTTGCTCATCTTCACCGTCAAAGAACTCTGCCTGCCACATGATGTCACCATCCTGCATCACGTACTTTTGTAGCGAGAACTGGCTCACGCTGGCATCGTCTTCGTGCACAACCGTCTGGCTGGCGAGAAACTCCTCGCGTGCGGCGTCGATAGCTTCTTCAAGCGTGCTGTACAAGCTCATAATGAACTCCATGTCTGTTGAAAGGGATTTCACAGAAGAATAGACGAAAAATGGAAGTGTGCAGGGCAGGCATAGAATAACGGCGGGCGGATGAATGCAATTCAACCGCCCGAACCGTTTAGATCATCTTTTGCGGGAAATGCAGTACAGGACGTACTGACTCGCGAATAATAGGAGCAGAGTAACGAATGCAGCATTTAATACAGGGTTTCACCTTTTTAAAATTAATACGAGCGGTTGATAAAGCCTGATTTAAATTATAGAGCGTACCGATAAAAACCATATCCTCCTTAACGGGTAGACGTTTACACTCTTTCCGATGCAAGAGGTGGTAGCCCTCTTGATCAGTACTGATTGTCACGTAGTAATAGATGCCTTTATTCATATTATAGGTTCCTGCGATATATTTGCTGTGTGTAATCTTTTTATATTTTTAGAAGGGCAGTTATTTGGCTAACTGTCACGGTTGAAATTAACTGGAATCGATTTCGCTAACAAATTCCAGAAAGGAATAAGCATAGCTCTTCTTTTGTAGAAACAGAATATAAAGGGGGTGGACTAAGACAATACCTTGTTATGTAAGTTAATTTTACTGGATTGATAAGCGGAGCAAAAGCATTCAGCAATATTAAATAGGAATAGGCCTGGAATGCGTGAAAATTAGATCCGTGGCCACCTGTTTCAATTGATGAAGCTTTTTGATGCTGCTGGATGGGAATTCAAAGAGATGCGCATTTTAGTGTTTACATTTCGTTAACAAAGATTAATATTCTGCATTTCTACAGGTTATTCTGCTCCATGGATTAAGTTCAAGCTGGACCGAACAATGCCATCAGCCTGAATTCAGACTGGTCCGGTTTGACTAAAATTGACAGACTATCGTCGTGAAATAACGCAAATTTCTTCAGGAAAGCGTGGAGCACAGACTGTGCTCCACATCACATTAATACAGCGATGGTTGACCTTCAGGGCGGGTTTTAAAACGGCGGTGCAACCACATGTACTGCTCTGGTGCCAACAGAACGGTTTCTTCAACCACTTTATTCATCACGATAGCGGTATCGAGTTCATTCTCGAGCGAGAACTTATGGCGAATGTCAGGCATCATTTTAAGCTCATAACCGCGTCCGTTGGGCAGGCGGCGGGCGAGAAACGGGATCACGCTGGGATTGCCCAATCGAATCAACATATGCGTGCCCGTGGTGGTTGCCGCATCCTGCACGGCAAAGAACGGGGCAAACACGCTACTGCGCGGGCCATAATCATGATCAGGCGCGTACCAGATGATGTCGTTGTTCTTCATGGCGCGAATCATGCCTTTGAGATCTTTGCGATCCAGCATGCTCTTATTTGAGCGCATGCGTCCCCAGGTTTGCAGCCAGTCGATGAGCTTATTGTCATTCGGCCGGTAAACGCCAATGCCTGGGTTGTGCATGCCAAACACGCGAGCACCCAGCTCCAGCGTCAGGAAATGCATGCCAATCAATAAAATGCCGCGTTTTTCCGCAAGCGCATGGCTGACATGTTCGAGCCCGGAAGTGGCCACCCATTTTTGAATACGCCAGTCAGGCCAGAACCACGCCATACCGGTTTCAATCAGCCCCATGCCAACCGATTCAAAGTTGTGCTTCACCATGGCTTCACGTTCGCTGGTAGGCATATCCGGAAAACAGAGTTCCAGGTTACGTTGCGCGACTTCCACACGACGTTTTAAGAAGCGCATGGCAATGCGGCCCAGGCCACAGCCAATCGTATGCAGCACCGGGTAAGGAAGTAACACCAGCAGATAAAGAAAGCCGATACCTATCCAGGTCAGCCAGTAACGCGGGTGAAGAAGTTCACGGGAAAATTGGGGAAGTTGAGTCATGGAAATGTCAGTATCCTGCGTCTTGTGCCAGAGAGTCCGGTTTCTGTTATTTGGCGTGATTATGCCATTTTTTCGTGCTGACTGAAATCAAGCATAGCCTGCAGGCGGGTGTAAGGCAGTCAGATTGCGCATTAATCTACCACTGCGGCGGAGAATTGCGTCGGTAATCACGCCATTCAGGATTATCTGACCAGGGGCTTTGCATCGAGCGGAATTCAGGTATCATGTGCGCGCTAAATTTCTCTGATTGCTAACAGGATCGAACACCATGCCAGTGTTACATAACCTTGTTTCCAATAAAGAGCTGAAAGAACGTATGCTGGCTGAAAACGAGCCGCGTACCACAGTCTCTTTTTACAAGTACTTCCAGATTGCCGACCCGAAAGTCTTCCGTGATGCCCTCTACATTGCGCTAACAAAGCTCAAGGTCTTTGGACGCGTCTACGTGGCAAAAGAGGGGATCAACGCGCAAATCAGCGTTCCTGCCAGCCATTACGAAGCCATGAAAACTGCACTGTATGCGTTTGACCCGGCGTTAAATAACCTGCGAATGAACATTGCGCTGGACGATGATGGCAAATCTTTCTGGGTACTGCGCCTGAAAGTTCGTGAGCGCATTGTGGCCGATGGCATTGAAGATGAAAGCTTTGATGCCAGCGATGTCGGTGCCTATTTAAAAGCCGCAGACGTCAATGCGATGCTGGATGATCCCGATGCGGTGTTTGTCGACATGCGTAATCACTACGAATTCGAAGTGGGCCATTTCGATCAGGCGATGGAAGTCCCGGCCGACACCTTCCGCGATCAGCTGCCGATGGCCGTGGATATGCTGCAGGAGCATAAAGACAAAAAGATTGTCATGTACTGCACCGGCGGTATCCGCTGCGAAAAAGCCAGTGCGTGGATGAAACACAAAGGCTTCAATGATGTTTACCACATTGAAGGCGGCATCATTGAATATACCCGCCGTGCGCGTGAGCAGGGTTTGCCTGTCCGTTTCAAAGGTAAAAACTTTGTCTTTGATGAGCGTATGGGCGAACGTATTTCTGACGATATTCTCTCCAGTTGCCACCAGTGCGGCGTGCCGTGCGACAGTCACACCAACTGCGTTAATGACGGTTGCCATCTGCTGTTCATTCAGTGCCCAAGCTGTGCGGAGAAATATCAAAACTGCTGCAGCCCGCTGTGTATGGAAGAGGCGACATTAGCACCAGAAGAGCAGCGTTCACGCCGCGCAGGCCGTGAAAACGGTAATAAGGTGTTCAATAAGTCACGCGGTTTACTCAACATGACGATGGCGATCCCCGCGCCAGAGAAGAAGTAAACTGCATCCAGCCTGAGGCCGCATGACCTCAGGCTGGTTCTGCCTTACTGCCGCACGCCTTCCACTGAGATAATCAGCTCAGCTTTCTGCGATGCCGGTCCAAGATCTTTAGTGATATTGAATTCCTTCAACACAATTTCACCGTTAGCTTCAAATCCGGCACGATAGCCGCCCCAGGGATCCTTGCCTTCGCCCAGCAGTCGGGCGTCCAGCGTGATCGGCTTTGTCACGCCGTTGAGCGTCAGGTCACCCGTGATCTTGTACTCTTTGCCCTCTTTTTTCACTGCGGTTGAGGCAAAGGTGGCTTGTGGGAATTTGGCGGTGTTAAGGAAATCCGCGCTGCGAATATGCTTGTCACGTTCGGCATGGTTAGTATCAAGGCTGGCGGTGTTCAGGGTCACGTTAACCTTATCGGCCGCTGGGTTGGCTTCGTCAAAAGTAAAAGTGCCGTCAAAGTCTTTGAACGTCCCGTATAGCCAGCTGTAACCCAGGTGCTGAATGCGGAACTGAACAAAGGCGTGCTGGCCTTCTTTATCAAATTTATAGTCTGCTGCGCTGGCCAGCAAACTGGTGCCTAACAGGCTGGCGGCGCTCAGTGTCAGTAACGTCTTCTTTAGCATTTTACTTCTCCTTTTCAGAGGTTAACGGGATGCGGTAACCCAGCATCCTTTTCAATGTGACGTCTCGATCAATAAAATGGTGTTTTAATGCCGCCAGCCCATGCAGCGCAGAAAATAGCACTAATCCCCAGGCCAGCCACAAATGCAGATCGCCAGCCAAATCAGCCTGTTCACCTGCTCCACTTAACAGGGCGGGCACTTCGAACCATCCGAACACCGAGATAGCTTTGCCATCGGCGGTCGATATCAGGTAGCCGCTTACCAGTAGCAGCAACATCAAGCCATACAACAGCCCGTGAGCCAGGCGGGCGGAGCGGCGAATTAAGGGAGAATAGTGTGGTAAGAGTGCGGGTGGGGGAGAAATAACACGCCAGCCAAGGCGCAGCAGTAATGTGGCAAATAGGAGCATGCCAATGCCTTTGTGGATTTCCGGGGCGCTGTGATACCAGCCATCGTAATATCCCAATCCGACCATCCACAGACCCAGCGCAAACATGCCGTAAATGACCAGCGCCATTAGCCAATGCAACATAATGGTCATTAGCCCGAAATGTTGTCTGGAGTTACGCCACATAAAAGTGAATCCATATCTGGAAATAGGTGGTAATAAGCATCCATACTTTGAAATATGAAAGCAATTAAGCTTACCTTTCTATAAAATTTAAAAAGATATTCGGAAATTGTGCGTTTATATCGATGTCTGCGTCAGAAATATTGACGATGGTTGTATAGGTGGCGGGGAAATAAAATTGAATTGAATATTGCTACACCTAATGCGGCAATCTTAACGCTAAAATGTCAGGAAATAACTATTAATGTAAGCTTGCGTCAATATAAGGCTGGCGCCTGAGGCGCCAGCGAGACAATGTTAAGCAAAGCGCGAAAGTGAAAACGGCTTCAGGTCAAAGGAGAAGGGCTTATCCTGGGCAAATTCACTGGCAAGTTCACCTAATACGCTGGAAAATTTAAATCCGTGTCCACTCAAGCCGGTAATAATTAATCGATTTGGCTCGCCTGGAAGGGTATCTATAATAAAGTCTTCGTCAGGTGTGTTGTCATAACTGCAGGCCTCACCGTGTAAGCAAACGCCAACCCCTGGTAAGAACGGACGCAGGAAACTGAAGGCTTCGCTGCCGTCTGCAGCGATACTGCCGAAAGGTTTACGATCTTCGGGTTTCTGCATCAGCTGCCCGCCATCGTGACGTCCCATTTTTATTGCATTGTTGTCGGCAGGGAAGCCATAAAAGTGACTGCCATCAGGCATCTCCACCGTGAAGCCAGGAAATTGGTTGTTCTCGCTATAACGTCCATCTGCCTGATACCAGGCAAAGACTTTACGCACCGGTTGTACTGGCAAATCTTTTACCAGCTCACTCACCCAGGTTCCGGCACTGACCAATAATTTACGCGCGCGAAACACGCCGTCGCGGGTAGTGACTTGCTGCAAGTCACCATCGCGTGCGATCTCACTCACCGGGCAATTAAACAGTTGTGCGCAGCCCGCCTGTTCAGCCAGCTGTATCCAGCTACGAACCGCCTGCTCACATTTCAGGAAGCCGGAGTGAGGTTCGAATACCCCAATGTAGCCGTCGGGCACAGAGATCTGCGGCCAGCGCTTGCGCACTTCGTCTGCCTGCAGGATTTTTACTTCCAGTTGATACGTTTTGGCGCTGTCGATGACATTTTGGATAAATGAGGAAGTGAGGGGGGCCAGATTGAGGATGCCGCTTCGATGCATAATGCGTTCACCGCTCTGACGTTCCAGCTCATCCCACAAGGTTTGTGCGCGCAGCACCAGCGGGACATAGCGTTCACCTTCGCCATAGGCATGGCGGATCAGGCGTGTTTCACCGTGGTGTGTGCCCTGGCTGTGCGGAGGATGGGCACTATCAATCATCAATACCGATAAGCCTGCCTGGGTTGCGTAAAAACCGGCGGCGGCTCCCACCGATCCGCTGCCCACCACAATCAGATCATAAACCATAACCACATCACTCCTGCCAAACGACGAAATTTTTCAACAGCATAGCAAAAAAATCGTGTCCATGAAAAAGGCACCCTATTGGGTGCCCTTTCACGCGAAGTAAGAAATTAGTGCTTTTGATTATCGCGTAGGTATTGCTCTGTGGACTCAATCTTTGCAATGCCAGCTTCGAGTATCGAGATGAACTGTCTGGCTACGTCGGTAGTCAGCCAGTAGGTGGGTCCCACGTCAGCTTCTTCTTCTTTCTGATCCTGCGATGATAGCGAGTGCAGGCGGATCATCATGGCGTCATAACTGTCTACGGTACTGATGTCCCATCCAACCAGCGGATGAGTCTGAATGACGTCTTTATTTCTGTCCATTATAACCTCCTTATTACTCGTTAAACGAAGTGCTTCTTGAGGTTCAATGCGGCTTTTCTTGCACTAGCGGGACAATTATAACATGAAACAGGCGGTACAATAGTTAAAACGTGTGGTGATTAAAAAGAGAACGATAATAAATGCGTTCAGAATGCGACTTTTGTCGAATAATAAAGTGCCCGCTGCTTCGGGCCTTTATTCGATAATCGTGACAGTGGCTACACCTTAGTTATCGGCGGCGTTAGGGGAAAACTTTACGCTGCAGCGACAAGTAAAAAAAGGCCAGTTTCAGGCCTGCGCTTCTGGAGGCAGCTGGCCATTACGCCGCTGAATCTCTTCAGCCAACCGAGTAAAGTGCTGCTGTAACTGTGCGTCGTGGTTCTGATTTTGCGCTTCGAGCGACAGATTATGCACCAGTAACTGACTGGCACGATCGTCGAGGCAGAACGTCAAACTGGCAAAGGCATTTTCCAGCACCGTTAAACGTCGCTGCTGTTCAGCAATTAATGCCAGCAATTCACCGAAGGTCATCGCCTCTTCTGGTTTTTCAGTAGTCATGTAAAACACCTCCCGTAAGCATGACGAGGCAAGGATAGGGGATCGTTAAACATGAGTCTAGATGCAGCGACTTTATCTGGCGAGAGGGAAATTAAAACAAAAAAACCGGGTGGCGAAACCCGGCAAAAACGGCACAGTGGCAGTTAATCAGTAATAAACCAGTCGTCTGCGCTTTCCCACGTTTCTTGTAAAATATCGCTAATGCGTTCGCGTGACGCTTTACAGCCACCAAATACGCTCAATTGATTGCCACCCGCATAACGGACTTTGACATGGTGATCGTCATCGGGAAAATCACGGGAAATACGACGGGTAAGTTCGGCACTGAGTGCATCCAGTGCACCTGCGGGAAGGGGCTGAGTTTTCGCTACGGTAATTTCAACACGCATAAAAGCCTCCGGGATAATATACTGGTTATTTGTACAGTAAAGTTATCCCAAAGGCAAGCTGTGCAATATTATTCTTTGATACGCCAGTTTAGGGTTTCACCTGCCAGGAACGGCACCAGCGTGTCATCGGCCACGTTGATGGTGTCCTGCACTGTCCAGGACTCACGTACCAGCGTCAGTGTGCCCTCATTTAGCGGCAGGCCGTAGAAGTTTGGACCGTTTTCTGAACAGAACGCTTCGAAATGTTCCAGCGCATTCAACTCTTCGAATACCGTGGCATAGGCAGGCAGTGATGTCGGGGCGTTAAACACGCCGGCACAGCCGCAGCTCGCCTCTTTAAGGTGACGCAGATGTGGTGCGGTGTCCGTGCCAAGGAATACGCGACGATTGCCGCTGGCCACCAGGCTGCGCAGTGCTTCCTGGTGAATGTTGCGTTTCAGAATCGGCAGGCAGTAGAGATGAGGACGTACACCGCCCACCAGCATGTGATTGCGGTTAAACATCAAATGCTGCGGCGTGATGGTGGCACCCAGCAGATCGTTGCCCGCAGCCAGATATTCTGCCGCTTCTTTGGTGGTGATGTGTTCCATCACCACTTTCAGGGCAGGGAAACGCTGACGCAGCGGTTCCAGCACGGTTTCGATAAAGCGTGCTTCACGGTCAAAAATATCGATGTGCGAATCCGTGACTTCACCGTGTACCAGCATCGGCATACCGATCTGCTGCATACGATCCAGCACGCTGGCAATGGAGTCAATATTGGTGACGCCGTGGCTGGAGTTGGTGGTGGCATGCGCGGGATAGAGTTTCGCTGCGGTAAAAGTCCCGTTGCGGAAGCCACGCTCAATTTCATCCGGATCTAAGGAATCAGTGAGATAGCAGGTCATCAGTGGCGTAAAAGCGTGTTCTGCAGGCAGCGCAGCCATAATGCGCTCGCGATAGGCAATGGCGGCCTCGACGCTGGTCACCGGTGGAACCAGGTTTGGCATGACAATCGCACGACCATTGACCGCACTGGTATAAGGCAAAACTGCATTAAGCATCGCGCCATCGCGCAGATGGATATGCCAATCGTCAGGGCGGCGAATCGTGATTTGCTGGGGTTGGGCTGTCATTCAAAAAGGCTCCGGCTGAGAAAAAACGAATGGGCACGTTTAGGCCGGGGAGTAATCATAAGGGTGTGAGCAACCGTTTGCACGGGATTTTATTGCCGGAAACAAAAACCGCACCCGAAGATGCGGTGGTTGAGGTTAATCCGTAAACGGAATCACCAACTGTCCCGGCTTCACTTCAATGCCTTTAGCAAATTTCTTCGCCAGCGCTTCGCCTTTGCTCCGATCTTCGCTCAGCACATAGGCGGGCTTCTCATTGAAGTAGCGTTTGAGTGATTCATTCAGATAAGGCGTCAGCGTTTTCATGATGGATGCCATCTTTTCTGGCTGAACCTGCGCATCGACAATTTCAATATCATGCAAATAAATCGCGCCTTCCTGAGCATTGAAAATCGGCTGAGCTTTCATCTTCAACTGCATTTCAGCCTGCTGTGGGCCAAACAGCGAACTGACATTGATGTTCGCTTTGCCGGACAAAGTAATCTTGCCGGGCTCCTCACGACCAATCTGGCTGTTGAGATCGCTCAGCACAATATGTGCATTCACTAATCCGGACACGCCGATGTCTTTTTCGAAGTTATTACGCTTCTGCAGCGCCTGATTCACTTCCTGTTCGCTGATGGTGTATTGCGTCAATTGGTTGCAGCCGCTCAATAGCACGGCTAAAAACAGGGCCAGCAGCCCAGACATCGCCTTTTTCATAGTTCCTCATCCTGAACGATACGGCAAAACAGCCATAGCCTGCCTGAAACCGGGCCAGGTGTCACCAGGAGAGGGATGAGAAACGCCGCAGCGTTTCTCATCGGACGGGGCTATGCCGCGATGGAAGAGAGCAGGTTAATCTGGGTTTGCTTCGCCATATTGTCGCGGTAATCCGCTACGCGACTCGGCCATTCGATGCCAGCCACTAAGGTGAGCGAACGCAGGAGCGGAAACAGATTGATATCGTCTTCAGACAGTTCGCCATTCACGGCATTGGGTTTGACGATGAGCTTATCGAGTTGACGCAGGTCATCACTGATGTTTTTTATCAGCCCGGGCGCGTGTTTACGCAGCTCAGTGAAATCTCCGACGCTGGCCTGTTTTTTCTCACGGAAGTAACTCCGCGCTTCCGGCGTGGCAAATTCCGCAAACGAGGCATCAGCGATGCGCGGAATCAGCAGCTTATTGATATAGCCGTTAACGCGGCGCAGCCATTCGCTGATGGCGGGGTTGTTTTTGCCATTAAGCAGCGGCTCGCGATCCTGCTTATCCACCAATCGGACAATGTCCATACTCTCTGGCATCGCACTGCCATCGGCTTTTTGCAGAATGGGGGCCATCTTCTGCCCGATGAGTTTTTTTGGCATCTGCTCATCGTCATTGAGCATAACGATCAATTCAACCGGCAGGTTCTTTAAGCCAAAAATCATGCGTGCTTTCACGCAGAAAGGGCAGTGATCGTAGATGTAGAGTTTCATCCCGTTTCTCCTGTGTAAATCTGAGGGTGACAAAGGTCACCCTTTTTCCGGACGTGCGGGAAGTATGGAAGAGATCCTCCGAAGGGGCAAACTAGCTGCTGAAGATGATCGGTGCCACCGGGCGCGGCTGGAACTGCCACCACAATGCCAGCAGAGTGATGATGCCAACGCTGCTCAGCAACATCCAGGGCAGTTCAGGCAGAGCCAATTGCTGGCCCATGTCGAACATCCACCCACCACCGGAGTAGCCAATCAGACCGCCGATGGCCAGACCTAAACGACTGAATCCCATGTAACTGCCCCGCGCGCGTGAACTGGCCAACGATGCGCTGAGCGTCTCGCGTGCCGGTTCAGCGATGATGGACCCCAGGTAGAACACGCCGATTAACAAAAACAGCGAAGGGAGAGATTGGGTCATGCCGACAGGCAGCAGGCTAAAGGTCATCAGGAATAAACCCGCCATAAGCCGGGTTTCCAGGCGGAAGCGTTTTTCGCTCCAGCGGGCCAGCGGATAGAGCAGGCTGAGCGACAGCATGGCTTCGATGGCGTACATCCATTTCACGGCGGCGGGCGCACCAGCCACCTGATTCACCATCACCGGCAGCATCAGCATGACCTGCACGGCCAGAATATAGTAGCCGGTCAACGTCAGCACATAGAGGCGAAAACGTTTATCCTGCCAGACACGCTGCATACCTTCGCGCACCGCAATGCGTTCCGTTGAGATGCGCCACGCCGGTAGCCACACGGCGTTAAATATCGCCGCAGCGACAAACACCGCTGCACCCACCCAGCACACCAGGCGGAAATCCCACGCCAGCAACCAACTGCCAATCAGCGCCCCTAGCACCGCTCCCGCGCTGTCCTGCATCATCAGCAGCGAGAAGAAGCGACCGCGTTCACGAGCGCGCACCAGTTTTACCACCATGGCGCTGCGGGGCGGGTCAAACAAGGTGCCACCGAGGCCGGAAAGCAAACAGGCCAGCCACAGCATCCAGGGTTGATGCGCCAGCGCCATGCAGGCAAATCCAGCTGCGCGCATTAGCATGCCCGTCACAATCAGCGGACGTGCGCCAAAACGGTCCGCAATCGCGCCGCCGAAAATGCCTAGCCCCTGCTGTACAAATTGACGCAAACCCAGCGCGATACCCACCATTAACGCCGCCCAGCCCAGTTGCTCAACGAAATGGATAGAAATCAGTGGAAATACCACGAAAAAGCCTAACACCACCAACATGTTATCGACTAAGAGGAATGTTTTACCGAGGCGTCGTGCCCGCGCTACCCGAGACATGCTTAATCCTGAGCAAGAGAAGAGAAAAGTGACCAGTTGGTCTATTTTCCGCCTGCGCTGACGGGAAAGACAGCGTATCCAGGATGATATTTTTTCATCGAATCCGCAGAAAAATTAATCCTGGATAAGGATGAATTGCGTGGCAGGGTCTTGAGGGTTTTACCGTAGTGAAAGGGACGGTTATAGTGAGAAGTATCGCCTCAGGCGTACATCTTTCTTAAAGTTATGGATTTCAGGAGTCATGATGTTTGGCTATCGTTCTGCTGGACCCCGCGTGCGCCTGACTACCGATCGTTTGGTGGTCCGTTTAGTTCACGAGCGCGATGCCTGGCGATTGGCAGATTATTATGCAGAGAACCGCGTCTTCCTCAAACCCTGGGAGCCGGTGCGCGACGAAAGCCACTGCTACCCCTCGGGCTGGCAGGCACGCCTTGGGCTGATCGCGGATATGCATAAACAGGGCTCTGCCTACTATTTTGTGCTGATGGACCCGGAAGAGCATGAAGTGCGCGGAGTGGCCAATTTTAGCAACGTGCTGCGCGGTTCATTTCACGCCTGTTACCTCGGTTATTCATTAGGCGAGAAGTGGCAGGGGCAAGGCATGATGTTTGAAGCGTTGCAGTCAGCGATTCGCTATATGCAACGACAGCAACGCATTCACCGCATTATGGCTAACTATATGCCGCATAATCAGCGCAGCGGTGATTTGCTGGCGCGTCTCGGATTCGAGAAAGAGGGTTATGCCAAAGATTACCTGCTGATTGATGGACGCTGGCAGGATCACGTGCTGACCGCGCTGACGTGGCAGGAGTGGACCGCGGATCGTCGTGGACAATAAAAGGAAAACCGCATGAAGATGGCTTTATCCGCGCAGGCGCTGCGTGTGATCGGTTGCCTGTTAGAGAAACAGGTCACCACTCCGGATCAATATCCGCTTTCCCTTAACGGCGTGGTCACCGCCTGTAATCAAAAATCCAACCGTGAACCGGTGATGAACCTGAGTGAAATGGAGGTGCAATCTCAGCTTGATGAGCTGGTGAAAAAGCATCTGGCCACCTCCAATAACGGGTTCGGTCAACGCGTCAGTAAGTATGAACAGCGCTTCTGTAACTCTGCATTCGGGAATTTGCAGCTTAACAGCGCAGAAGTGGCGGTGCTGACGCTACTGTTCTTACGCGGCGCACAGACGCCGGGTGAGCTGCGTACCCGCAGTGGACGTTTGCATGAGTTCAGCGATATGAATGAGGTCGAGCAAACGTTGAACGGCTTAATCACCCGTGATGACGGCCCGATGGTGGTGCGTCTGGCACGTGAGCCGGGTAAACGCGAAAGCCGTTATATGCATCTGTTCGGCGGCGATGTGGCTGAAGCACCCGCCGCGAGCACGGATGAGATGGACAGTGAAGATTTGGTCAGCCGGGTTGCGCAGTTGGAACAACAGGTGGCTCAGCTGCAATCCCAGCTGGAGCACCTGTTGCAGAAGGAGCAATAACATGACGCTACGTATCGGTATTGTTGGATTAGGCGGCATCGCGCAGAAAGCCTGGTTGCCCGTGTTGTCTCACGCCACCGAATGGCAACTGGCGGGGGCGTTTTCGCCGAGCCCGGCAAAAGCTCAGCCCATCTGCGACAGTTATCGCATGCCTTATTTCAATCAGCTGGACGCGCTGGCAGCCGCCAGTGATGCGGTCTTTGTGCACAGCAGCACCGCCAGTCATTTTGAAGTGGTGCAGGCGTTGCTGCTGGCGGGCAAAGATGTTTGCGTGGATAAACCATTAGCCGAAACCCTGCAGCAGGCGGAAGCGCTGGTGGCACTGGCAGAGAAGCGCAAACGTAAACTGATGGTGGCGTTTAATCGTCGCTTTGCGCCACGCTATCAACAGTTGAAAGCGGAAATGCCGCGAGCGGCTTCACTGCGTATTGAGAAGCATCGCGCGGATAGCGTGGGTCCAGGGGATTTGCGCTTTACTCTGCTGGATGACTACCTGCACGTGGTGGATACGGCGCTGTGGCTGGCAGGGGGCAAACTCACGCGTGAGCAGGGCTTTATTGAAACCAATGAGGAGGGGGCGATGCTGTACGCCGAACATCACTTCTCGGCGGGAGCGTTGCAAATCACCACCAGTATGCATCGTCGCGCCGGCACACAGCGCGAAGTGGTGAGCGCCATCTGCGACGGTGACTACATCGAAATTAATGAGATGCGTGACTGGCAGCAGGAGAACCTCGGCGGCTTACGTATAGACCCGGTAGCCTCCTGGCAAAGCCATCTTGCTCAGCGTGGTTTCAGCGGTGCGGCACAGCATTTTATCCAGTGCGTACAAAATCAGACGATGCCTGAAACCAGCGGTGAACAGGCGCTGGCGGCGCAGCGTCTGGTGGAAAAACTGTGGCGCGATGCCGAACAGGAATAACCCCTTGTAACACTCAATGCTGGTCATTTCCCGCAGTGGCAGTAGACTATCGCCGGACATCAGCAGATGTCCGCGCTAAGTTGCTCATTTATCCGACACTTTTCAGGATGCGCCACTCAAAATGAATTTGTTGAAATCGCTGGCTGCGGTCAGTTCGATGACCCTTTTTTCCCGCGTGCTGGGCTTTGCCCGTGATGCCATAGTGGCACGCGTTTTCGGTGCCGGTATGGCCACCGATGCCTTCTTCGTGGCCTTTAAACTGCCCAATTTGCTGCGCCGTATCTTTGCGGAAGGCGCCTTTTCTCAGGCGTTTGTGCCCATTCTTGCCGAATACAAAAGCAAGCAGGGCGAAGAGGCCACACGCGTATTTGTGGCCTACGTTTCCGGTTTGCTGACGCTGGTGCTGGCGGTGGTGACGGTGCTCGGCATGATTGCCGCGCCCTGGGTGATTATGGTCACTGCGCCCGGATTTGCTGATACCGCCGATAAATTCGCGCTGACCAGTTCGCTACTACGCGTTACCTTTCCTTATATTCTGCTGATCTCCCTGGCGTCGCTGGCCGGTGCGATACTCAACACCTGGAATCGCTTCTCGGTTCCGGCATTTGCGCCGACGTTATTAAACATCAGCATGATTGGCTTTGCGGTGTTTGCTGCCCCGCATTTCCATCCACCGGTGATGGCGCTGGCATGGGCTGTGGTGGTCGGTGGGGTGTTGCAACTGTTCTACCAACTGCCGCACTTGAAGAAAATCGGCATGCTGGTGTTGCCGCGCCTCAACCTGCGTGACGCCGGCGTATGGCGCGTCATGCGCCAAATGGGACCGGCGATTCTTGGCGTATCGGTGAGCCAAATATCCCTGATCATCAACACCATTTTCGCCTCATTCCTCGTCTCGGGTTCAGTGTCGTGGATGTACTATGCTGACCGTTTGATGGAGTTCCCGTCGGGCGTATTGGGTGTCGCACTGGGCACGATTTTGCTGCCATCGTTAGCGAAGAGTTTCGCCAGCGGCAATCATGATGAGTACTCGCGTCTGATGGATTGGGGCCTGCGCCTCTGCTTCCTGTTGGCCCTGCCGAGCGCCGTTGCCCTCGGCATCCTCTCTGGCCCACTGACCGTGGCGCTGTTCCAGTACGGTAAATTCACCGCGTTCGATGCCGCCATGACGCAGCGTGCGCTGGTGGCGTATTCGGTAGGATTGATGGGGCTGATTGTGGTCAAAGTGCTGGCGCCCGGATTCTATTCGCGTCAGGACATTAAGACCCCGGTGAAGATTGCGATTGTGACGCTGATCATGACGCAGGTGATGAACCTGGCGTTTATCGGCCCGCTCAAACATGCCGGATTGTCGTTGTCGATTGGATTAGCGGCTTGTCTGAATGCCGCGCTGCTGTACTGGCAATTACGTAAACAGGATATCTTCCAGCCGCAGCCGGGTTGGTTTAGCTTCCTGGTGCGTCTGATGATTGCGGTTGTGGTCATGGCAGCAGCGCTGCTGGGCATTCTGCATGTGATGCCGGCCTGGGAAGAAGGGCAGATGTGGTGGCGGTTACTGCGTCTGGCTGCAGTCTGTGCTATTGGCGGTGGTGCTTACTTTGTCATGCTGGGTCTGTTGGGCTTCCGCCCGAGAGATTTTGCCCGCCGCACGCTGGCATAAAAAAATCCCGCCTCGGCGGGATTTTTCTTTATTAACCTTTGCGGCTGAGCGTCGACTGACCTTTGCCTAATCCATCGGGACCGTAAAACGCCTGAGTCTGGTGCGGTTTCAGTACCGAGAGCGCATCATTGGTGAAGCTGATTTGATGCTGCAGCAGAATACCGTTATGAGTGTTGGTATCGCGCAAACGGCGGGTATGCTGCTGAATGCTCTGCCAGCGGCGTTCACGATCGCTGTGACCATCATAGGGCGCCTGAGTACCGAGTGATTTTTCGGTATTTCGGCGCATGTCGTCCAGATAATTCAACGTCGTCAGCAGCGCGCTTTTATCTTCTGATATGCGCTGCAACAGGTTGCCATTAACCTGGCCGGCAGACAGTTGCTGTTGCTCTTCATCCATCACCACAGTGAGTGAAGCCAGCACGTCTTGCATTTTATCTAAGGTGGTCAGCAGATTGTCCATTGGGATTAGTTACCCTCTAAATACGCCTTGGTATCGGCGATCAGCGCGTCGGCGATCTTACCGGTATCCATTTTCAGTTCGCCATTACGAATAGCGGTTTTCAGTTGTTCAACACGTGCAGTGTTGATGTCTTTGCTGCCCGGCTGCATTAACTGCGCCTGAGCCGTGCTCAACTTCACTTCGGCACCGCTTTCGCTGGTGCTGGCGTTGGTTGAAGCAGTAACGTTTTGGCGCACCTTGCCGTTGTTATCGTTGGTGTCGCGGGATTGTACAGTGCTCACCGGAATTAAAGGCTGCGTTCTGTCGATGCTCATGGTCGTGCTCCTGTAAGGTCAGCTGAGGGTCAGTCAACTGAGTCAGCATAGGGTAATGTCTTTGTTGATATCTCTATCGGCAGAACAACAAGGTTCTTTAACGCTTTATAGCGATATCAGAATATTCCCATCCGCGTCGACGCGCCCACTGACAACCTGACCATTTCCCATGCGCACGCGCACCATTTGTGCCGCGCTGGCGTTGTTCAGCGCACGTCCTTCGCTACTGGCATTAAACCCGTTTCCGCTGGCTACCACCATCACATTTTGTCCTGCTTTGACCCGCCAGGGCTGACGCAGCATCATCGCGGTCACCGGCTGTCCAGGCGGGATGTCGCGCAGCGCAATCGCATCGGCCACACTGTTGTTATCGAACAGGGCTCGCGGAGGCAGTTCATCCAGACGCCCGGTCTCGAGACGGAAATCATTCGGGTCGAGGGTACTGCCACGGGCGACCTGATGGCTGGCAACTAAATACTGACCGGTCACCTGTACCTGAACTTGCAGGAAACGACGATTCTGATCGCAACTGGCGGCAATGCTGAGATTACCCCACTGGCGGCTGTTGCCCGGCAGTTGTAACGCCGGAGCCTCGCAGGTCGGCCACTGCTCTTTGGGCGTGCGCACCACCACGGTCATCCCCGCGGCATGTTGCGGATCGCGCGCTTTAAAAAACTGCGTTAACTGTGCGGTCAGGTCCGCCGCATGAACGGGCAGCGCGAAGGCCAACAACAACGTGGCCAGCAAAGATAAAGAACTGCGCATAAACGCCTCCTGTCGAGAAGATGGCCTGAGTCTACTCTTCGCGCGAAAAATTCAATGTCAAAAATAGCCGTGATTTTTGCTGCTATTCAGACGATCACCCTTGCATTTGTCCACTTAAGCTGTCAGCTCGAAATTCTCATTCGCGGAGGAAGCATGCTCGACAAACTCGATGCCGCGCTGCGATTTGGTACAGAAGCGTTAAATCTGCGTGCTCAGCGCCAGGAAATCCTGGCGTCCAATATTGCCAACGCCGATACCCCGGGCTACCAGGCGCGGGATATCGACTTTGCCAGCCAGCTGAGCAAGGTGATGGAAAATGGTCGCGCGGAGGGGAGCAGCATGGCGCTGAAAGTCACCTCTTCACGCCACATCGCTGCTGAAACCAACTCTCAGCCATCCATGGACCTGATGTACCGCATTCCCGATCAACCTGCCGCGGATGGCAACACCGTGGATATGGATCGTGAACGTACGCAGTTTGCTGATAACAGCCTGAAATACCAAACCGATCTCACCCTCATCAGTAGCCAAATCAAAGGCATGATGAGCGTTCTGCAGGGGCAATAACCATGGCATTGCTGAATATTTTTGATATCGCCGGTTCTGCGATGACCGCGCAATCACAGCGCCTCAACGTCAGTGCCAGTAACCTGGCCAACGCCGATAGCGTCACCGGGCCGGATGGCCAGCCTTATGTGGCAAAACAGGTGATATTTCAGACCGATGCCGCCCCTGGCGCGGCGACCGGTGGCGTCAAAGTCGCGGGCGTGGTGAACGATCCTACCCCGGCCAAATTGGTGTATGACCCCGGTAATCCGATGGCGGATGAGAAGGGTTACGTCAAGATGCCAAACGTCGATGTCGTATCAGAAACCGTCAACACCATGTCAGCGTCCCGCAGTTATCAGGCCAACGTCGAAGTGTTGAATACGGTGAAATCAATGATGATGAAAACCCTGACGATGGGTCAATAACGGAGCACGAACATGAGCGTAGCAGTCGGCGTTAATGCCAATCTTGACCCAACGGTACTGAGTTCTTCCAGTTCAACAGGGACGGGAAACAGTGCTCAGGACTTGCAGAACCAGTTCCTGACCATGCTGGTGACGCAGTTGCAGAACCAGGATCCCACCAACCCAATGGACAACAGCCAGCTCACCACTCAGCTGGCGCAGATTAACACCCTGAGCGGCATTGAGAAGCTGAATACCACATTGGGTTCTATCTCTGGCCAGCTCACTACAAGCCAGTCACTGCAGAGTACGACGCTGATTGGGCATGGTGTGATGATTGATGGCAGCCAGATCCTGGTTGGTAGTGGTACCACGACACCATTCGGTGTGGAGTTAACTACCGCATCCACAGCGACCACGGCGACGATCAAGGACAGCAGCGGTACGGTGGTTCGTACCATTGATTTGGGTGCGCTGTCTTCCGGTGTACATACCTTCTCGTGGGACGGCACCGATGCAAATGGCGCTACCGTTGCAGACGGTAAATATTCAGTATCCATTGCAGCCAGCAATGGCACAACACAACTGGTGGCTCAGCCGCTCAACTATGCCTACGTCAATGGCGTGAGTACGGTCGATGACACCTCCAAACTGGATCTCGGCACCATGGGCTCCGCGACCCTCGATGAAATTCGTCAGATTCTCTGATTAACCTTTTAGCAGGAGAAATAATATGTCTTTTTCACAAGCGGTAAGTGGTCTGAGTGCTGCTTCCAGTAACCTCGACGTCATCGGTAACAACATTGCCAACTCCGCCACTGCCGGCTTCAAATCCAGCACCATCTCTTTTGCCGATATGTTCGCCGGTTCAAACGTGGGTATGGGTACGAAAGTGGCTGCAGTCATCCAGAACTTCAACGATGGCACCACCACCACTACCAGCCGTGGTCTCGATGTGGCATTGAGCGGTAACGGTTTCTTCCGTATGACCGACTCCAGTGGAGCAGTTTATTATTCACGCAACGGTCAGTTTACTTTGGATGAGAACCGTAATCTGGTGAACACCCAGGGTCTCTCAGTAACCGGATATCCGGCCACAGGGACTCCACCGACAATTCAAACCGGTGCAAACCCGGTCGCGCTGAGTGTGCCTACCACTCAGATGTCAGCACGTGCCACAACGACTGCGACACAAGTAGCGAATTTGAACTCAACCAGTACTGCATTGGACGATACCGCATTTGATGCCTCCAACGTCGACACTTACAACGCCAAAAGTACGGTAACCGTGTATGACTCACAGGGTAATGATCATGCTTTGGATCTGTACTATGTGAAAACGGCTGATAACACCTGGAGTGTTCACGCTATTGATTCCACGACAGGAACAAGCGCTGGCGATTTTACAGCAGTGTTCGACTCTAGTGGCAAAATGACGAGCTTAGGCGGTGTGGCTGGAGCAACTTCAGTATCCCTGACCATCAACGGTTCTAATGGTGCCGCAGCAGGGCAGGCAATCACATTGAGCATGAGTGGTAGCCTGCAGCAGAACACCGGGACGACGACATTCGGCAACCCAACTCAGGATGGCTATGCGCCTGGCGATTTGACCAGCTACGCGATTAACGACGATGGCACTATCACAGGCACCTATTCCAACCAGCAGACTCAGTTGCTCGGTCAGATCGTGCTGGCTAGCTTCTCTAACCCTGAAGGTTTGAAGTCCGAAGGTGACAACGTCTGGTCAGCCACCAGCTCTTCCGGTCAGGCTGCTATTGGTCTTGCTAATACCGGTACTTACGGTTCGCTCACCTCTGGCGCGCTGGAAGCGTCTAACGTCGACATGAGCCAGGAATTGGTCAACATGATCGTGGCGCAGCGTAACTATCAGGCCAACGCCCAGACCATCAAAACGCAGGACCAGATTCTTAACACCCTGGTTAACTTACGTTAATTCGCTAACGGGATTGCATTATGGATCACGCAATATATACCGCGATGGGCGCCGCCAGTCAGACGATGGAACAACAATCGGTGACCGCCAGCAACCTCGCCAACGCCTCAACGCCGGGTTTCCGCGCCCAGCTCAACGCGTTGCGTGCGGTGCCGGTCAACGGCTGGTCGCTGCCGACGCGCACCTTAGTGGCTGCCTCAACGCCGGGTGCCGATATGACGCCAGGGGCGATGGACAACACCGGACGCCCGCTCGATGTGGCCGTACAGCAAGATGGCTGGCTGGCGGTGCGTACCGCTGACGGTTCTGAAGCCTATACCCGCAACGGCAATATGCAGATCAGCTCGACCGGTATTTTGACCATTCAGGGCAATCCCGTGATGGGCGATGGCGGTCCAATCGCCATTCCACAAGGCTCCGAACTGACCATCGCGGCTGACGGTACCATCACCTCGCGTAATGCGGGTGATGCACCGAACGCCACGGTGCAGATTGGCAAGCTGAAGCTGGTTAAGGCCACGGGCAAAGAGTTACAGCGTGGCGACGACGGCATGTTCCGTCCAACCCAAGCGACGCAGGCGACACGCGGTGCGGCTTTAGCTCCTGATGCAACGGTCGCGGTCATGCCAGGTGTGCTGGAAGGCAGTAACGTTAAGCCAGTGGAAACCATGGTCGACATGATCGCCAACGCCCGACGTTTCGAGATGCAGATGAAAGTCATCACTAACGTCGATGAAAACGAACAAAAAGCCAATCAACTGCTCAACATGAGCAGCTAAGGCGTAAGGAAAACAACATGATTCGTTCTTTATGGATCGCTAAAACCGGCCTTGACGCCCAGCAAACCAATATGGACGTCATTTCGAACAACCTTGCGAACGTTTCAACCAACGGGTTTAAACGTTCGCGTGCCGTGTTCGAAGATCTGATGTATCAGACGCTGCGTCAGCCGGGCACGCAGTCATCGGAACAGACCACATTGCCTTCAGGCTTGCAGATTGGTACCGGTGTGCGCCCAGTGACCACCGAGCGTCTGCATACCCAGGGCAACCTGTCGCAGACCAGCAACTCAAAAGACGTGGCAATCAACGGTCAGGGTTATTTCGAAGTGCAGATGCCAGATGGCACCTCATCTTATACCCGTGACGGTTCATTCCAGGTAGATCAGAACGGTCAGCTGGTGACCAACGCCGGCTATCCGGTTCAGCCTGGGATCACTATTCCGGCGAACGCCACCAGCATCACCATCTCGCGTGACGGTGTGGTGAGCGTGACGCAGCAGGGGCAGACCAACCCAGCGCAGGTGGGACAGTTGACGCTGAGCACCTTTATGAACGATGCGGGCCTCGATAGCCTGGGTGAAAACCTCTATCAGGAAACGCAGGCATCCGGTGCGGCGACGCAGAGTACGCCAGGGCAGAACGGCGCTGGTTTGCTGTATCAGGGTTATGTTGAAACCTCTAACGTCAACGTGGCGGAAGAGTTGGTCACCATGATTCAGACGCAGCGTGCTTATGAAATCAACAGCAAAGCGATCACCACCTCTGATCAGATGCTGCAGAAATTAACCCAGGTTTAATCTGGGGCCGTTGGGCCAGCCTGGCTGGCCCGATTAAGAACATGAATAAGGTCAGAACTCCGTGGCGAAGCAAGTGATTCTCAAGCCTGGGCATTGGTTAGTAGCCACGCTGCTACTGACATTAAACGGTTGTGCGTTAGTCCCGCGTACGCCTCTGGTGCAGGGTGCCACAACGGCAGAACCCACGCCTTCCGCACCGCCAGTGGTAAACGGTTCCATTTTCCAGGGCGTTGCGCCACTGAACTATGGCTATCAGCCGCTGTTCGAAGACCGCCGTCCACGTAACATTGGCGATACTCTGACGATTACGCTGCAAGAAAATGTCAGCGCCAGCAAAAGTTCTTCAGCCAATGCGAGTCGCGATGGCAGCAACAGCTTTGGCGTGAGCACTGTGCCAACCGGCCTGAGCGGTCTGGTCGGCGCCGCCGGTGAGAAAGCCGGACTGGATGCCAATGGCAAAAATGACTTCGCTGGCAAAGGTGGCGCAACGGCCAATAACACCTTTACCGGCACCATCACCGTCACCGTGAATCAGGTGTTGTCGAATGGCAACCTGCGCGTGGTCGGTGAGAAACAGATCGAAATTAACCAGGGAACCGAATTTATTCGCTTCTCCGGTGTGGTTAACCCACGCACCATCAGCGCCAGCAACGCCGTGTTGTCAACGCAGGTGGCCGATGCACGTATTGAGTATGTCGGAAACGGGTATATCAATGAGGCGCAAACCATGGGCTGGTTCCAGCGTTTCTTCCTGAACGTGTCGCCGATGTAATCGAGGTAATGATGAAAATGAACACTCTGCTGCGTCTGAGCCTGAGTCTGCTGCTCGGTGTCAGTTTGATGGCCCAGGCTGACCGCATTCGCGATCTGACATCCGTACAGGGCGTACGCGAAAACCAGCTGATCGGTTACGGCCTGGTGGTGGGACTTGATGGGACAGGTGACCAGACAACGCAAACCCCGTTTACCACCCAGACGGTAAGCAACATGCTGTCGCAGCTCGGTATCACCGTGCCCACCGGCACCAATATGCAGCTGAAAAACGTGGCGGCGGTTATGGTCACGGCAAAGCTGCCGTCGTTTGCGCGGCAGGGGCAGAATATTGACGTGGTGGTCTCTTCGCTGGGTAACGCCAAAAGCCTGCGCGGTGGCACGCTGTTAATGACGCCGATGAAAGGGGTTGATAACCAGGTGTACGCGCTGGCGCAGGGAAACATCCTCGTCGGTGGTGCGGGTGCATCAGCCGGCGGCAGCAGTGTGCAGGTGAACCAGCTTAACGGGGGTCGCATTACTGACGGAGCGACGGTGGAGCGTGAACTGCAAAGTAACTTTGGCAGCCAGAACACCATCAACCTGCAGCTGAATAATGAAGACTTCACCATGGCTCAGCGCATCGCTGATGCGATTAATAGCCGTGGTATGGGATCCGCTCAACCGCTAGATGCACGTACCGTGCAGATTCGTGTTTCGCCGAACAACAGTTCGCAAGTGCGCTTGCTGGCCGAAATCCAGAACATTGACGTTTCCGTGCCGATCGAAGATGCCAAGGTCATCATCAACTCGCGAACCGGTTCTGTGGTCATGAACCGTGAAGTCACACTGAACACTTGTGCTGTGGCACAGGGCAACCTGTCGGTAACGGTTAACCAACAGCAGAACGTCAGCCAGCCGAACACGCCTTTTGCTGGTGGACAGACGGTCGCTACCACCCAGACGTCAATCGATTTACGCCAGAGCGGTGGCGCGTTGCAGCATGTTAACTCCAGCGCCAATCTGAATAACGTGGTTCGTGCGCTGAATGCGTTGGGTGCGACACCAATTGAGCTGATGTCGATTCTGCAGTCGATGCAAAGTGCAGGCTGTCTGCGCGCCAAACTGGAAATCATCTGATGACCGATACGCAATCGCTGATGAGTGCGGCCTATGACAGCCGCTCACTGAACAACCTGAAACGCGAAGCAGCCGCCGACCCGAAAGGGAAGGCGCTGCAGGTGGCAAAACAGGTTGAGGGAATGTTCGTACAGATGATGTTGAAGAGCATGCGTGAAGCGTTGCCGCAGGATGGCATCTTCAGCAGCGACTCAACGAAGATGTACACCTCAATGTACGATCAGCAGATTGCGCAGGAAATCGGTAAACGCGGGCTGGGTATGGCGGATTTGATCGTCAAACAGATGCAGCCCGCGCAAGAGCCTGATGAAACCGCTGGCACGGTACCGATGAAGCTGGATAACAGCTTCATTTATAGCAATCTGCCTTCCAACCAACTGGAGCAGATGGTGCGCAAGGCCGTACCACGCCTGCCGGTGTCGCCGTCCAGTTTCCCAACGGATAGTAACGACTTTATTGCACAGCTGTCCCAACCCGCGCAGGCCGCGAGTCAGCAAAGTGGTATTCCTCATCACCTGATTCTTGCCCAGGCGGCACTGGAATCGGGCTGGGGACAACGCCAGATCCTGACGCGCGACGGCAAACCGAGTTACAACGTGTTTGGAATCAAGGCAGGTGGAGACTGGAAGGGCGCAACCACCGACATCATGACCACCGAATATGAAGGTGGCGTGGCGAAGAAAGTGCGTGCCACCTTCCGTGTGTATGGTTCCTACATGGAAGCACTCAGCGACTACGTCAAACTGCTGTCCAATAACCCGCGCTATGCCGCCGTTGCCAATGCTGCAACGCCGGAGCAGGGCGCACGAGCCCTGCAGGCAGCGGGCTACGCCACCGATCCGAAATATGCGCAGAAATTGGTGGGAATGATCCAACAATTCAAAAACATGGGCGAGAAAGTCGTGAAGGCGTACAGCCAGGATATCACCGATTTGTTCTGATTTTTTACCTCAAGTTTCACTTAAGCACGCCGATAACCATCATAAGCTGCGGGCGTTTTAGCCCGCCCAATCGCACTGATGACTGCCAGCCCGGTTAACGGGAAATAAAGGAACCGAGATGTCCAGCATAATTAACTCAGCGATGAGTGGGCTGAGCGCCGCACAGGCCGCATTAAGCACCACCAGTAACAACATCAGCAACTACACGGTAGCGGGTTACTCACGTCAGACCATCCTGCTTAGCCAGTCCAATAGTACGTTATCAGGCACCAGCTACTACGGTAACGGCGTTAATGTCACTGGTGTGCAGCGCGAATATGATGAGTTTATTACCGCGCAGTTACGCGGCTCCAGCGCTAACTACAGTGCAGTCAACACACAATATAATCAGATTTCCAATATCGATGATTTACTGTCGACGTCGACTACCAGCCTGTCGACTTCCATTCAAAGCTTCTTCACCAACGTGTCTAACGTGGTGAGCAATGCGAATGATCCATCAGCACGCCAGTCGATGCTGAGTTATGCGCAAGGTCTGGTCAATCAATTCCAGACCACGGCGCAATATCTGACAAGTATGCAAAACAGTGTTAACACGGATATCACATCGAGCGTTGACCAGATAAACACATATACCAGTCAGATTGCAGACCTTAATGTGCAAATTGCCAAACTAACCACGGCAAGCGGTGCGGCACCAAATGATTTATTGGACCAGCGTGATGAGCTAGTCAATAACCTGAACAATGTGGTTGGCGTGACTGTGTCGCAGCAGGATGGAAATTACATCGTATCCATGGGCAGCACGACATTGGTCAGCGGCAAAAATACCACCCAACTGGTAGCGATGCCATCCAGTAGTGATCCTTCACGCATTACCGTAGGTTATGTCGATAAGCTAGCGGGTAACGTGGAAATTCCTGAGAAGACACTGACGACCGGTTCATTAGGTGGGCTGTTAGCCTTCCGTACGCAAGACCTTGATACAGCACAGAATCAATTAGGCCAGTTGGCCGCAGCCTTCACCACCAGCTTCAATGCGGTGCAAACCGCAGGGTATGACAGTAACGGTAATCAAGGCACTGATTTCTTCACCATTGGCAGCCCAACGGTATTAAGCAACACCAAAAACACCGGTAGTGCAACGGTGACGGCTGAGTGGTCTGATAGCAGCGCATTGAAAGCATCGAACTACACGGTGAGTTATGACGGTACCAACTGGTCTGTAACGCGTATGTCAGACAACGTAAAAGTGACGGCGACACCCGGCACCGATGCCGATGGGAATACCACGCTGAGTTTTGATGGTCTCGATCTTACCGTAAGTGGAACTGCTCAGGCGAAAGACAGTTTCCTGGTCAAACCGGTGCAAAATGTTATCGGCGACATGTCGGTTGCCATCACTGATGAGTCGCAAATTGCTGCTGCATCCTCAGCGACCAGCGGTGAAAGTGACAATACCAATGCGCAGAAAATGTTGGATCTGCAGGATGCAAACCTGGTGAATGGCAACGCCACGCTGGCACAAGCCTATGCCACCATCGTGAGCACCGTTGGCAATAAAACCAGCACGCTGGAAACGGCTAGCACCACCCAGGAGAGTGTGGTGAGCCAATTGACCGACCGTCAACAATCCGTGTCTGGTGTTAACCTCGATGAAGAGTATGCCAACCTGACTAAATATCAGCAGTTTTACACGGCGAATGCCCAGGTATTGCAAACAGCGAACACGATTTTTAATGCGCTGATTGGCATCATGAGCTAAGTAGAGAGAGGATAAAAGCCCATGCGTCTTAGTACTAATATGATTTTCAACCAGCAGGTCCGCGGGATTACCGAGTCACAGGCATCCTGGTTGAAAGTGGGGCAGCAGCTTTCCAGTGGACTGCGCGTTAACACGCCATCAGACGATCCTATTGCTGCGGCAAGCTCAGTTGTGTTGGCGCAGTCACAAGCAAAAAGTAGTCAATATGCCACTGCGCGCACTTTTGCTACACAAAGTCTGTCGTTGGAAGAGAACACACTGCAAAGCGTCACCAATGGCATTATTGATGCGCAGTCCGCGCTTGTTGCGGCGTCAACCGGCACCTTGAGTGATGACGATCGTGCATCCTATGCCACTCAGCTTCAGGGCTTACGCGATCAGTTACTTGGCCTGGCGAACAGCAAAGATGCAAGCGGTCGTTATATCTTTGCCGGCTATAAAACAGAAGCTGAGCCGTTTAGCGATACCGGTACAGGCGTTACCTACGTCGGCGGAAGTGATGCCATCAGCCAGAAGGTGGATGACAGCCGCACGATGACGGTAGGAAACACCGGTGACTCTGTCTTTATGTCGATCACCAGCAATGCGAAAACTGAGCCTGACGGCAGCGCCAGTGAAACTAATTTGTTTAATATGTTGGATAGCGCCATTGCAGCACTGAAGGTGCCACAAGATGATGCCGATGATGCGACTAAGCAAGCATTCCAGGATGCAATGGATAAAACCAACCGCGGCCTGAGCAACTCTTTGAACAATGTGTTGGCGGTTCGCTCGGATGTCGGTATTAAACTCGACGAACTGGACACGCTGGATTCCCAAGGTGATACCAATGACACCATCATGGCGACTCAGATGAGTAATCTGGTGGAAGTGGATTACACCCAGGCTATCTCCAGCTACACCATGCAACAGACAGCACTGCAAGCGTCTTACAAGACCTTCACTGATATGTCGAAGATGTCACTGTTCCAGCTGAATTCATAAGATCTGACTTGAAAATTTGAGCGTGCTTAAACCGGGCGCGCTTAGTTTCTCCCACCGCCTTTTGGGGCCGTGGGATTTTTTTTGCCTGTCATTTCGTCGCACCGTTCATCGTACCTGGCACCTGCGGAGCCGCGGTCTGTTTGTGTACTCTGCCAGATCACCACCTCTTGGCTCCTGCCTCCTGCGGCGCAGCGGTCTGTTTGTCTACTCTGCCAGATCATCACCAGTCATTGCGGCAGAGCAGGATCGACAGGCAATAAAAAACCCCGAACCAGTCGGGGTTTTGTTAACGCTGATTAGCAACTAAGACTTAAACGCTTTCCGGACGTGTAGCCGGTGCCGTCGCCTGATGCGTGGCGCTATGGCCGCCCGCAGAGCCACGGCCTTCGAAGTCAAACGGTGGGCGAACCCAATCGCTGTGACGAACGACTTCTGGCTCCCATGCCGGAGCAGGTGCTTTGGTCATCGGCGCCGTGGCGTGGTGCTTCCAGCGGGTTTGAGCGTTGCTCACTGCGGTATCACGTGCAGCAACAGGAGCATGCGGCTCAGTAACCGGTGCAGCAGGCGCTTCAGCAGCCACGGGTGCAGCCAGTACTTCTTCCACTTGCTCTGCAACAGCAGGTTCAACTTCAGCGGGTGCTTGCTCAGCCGCTGCAACAGCAGGCTGAACTTCAGCAGGCGCTTGCTCAGCCACGGCTTCGCTGACCTGTGGTGCGGTAATTTCCGCAGCAGGGACTTCTTCAGCTGGTGTCACTTCAGTAGCAGAAACTGTTTCAGTCGATGCAGGCGCCGCAGCCGGTGCCACTTCAGACGATGCAGCAGCAACTTCCGTAGCGGGTGCAACTTCAGCCTGAATATCTTCAACGTCATTAGCGATGACCGTGTCAGCCGGTGCCGTTGTCACTTCATCGGCCGGTACGGCTTCAGCAGCGGTTTCTTGCGCAATCTGCTCAACAGCGGCAGAAATCACGGCAGGCTCTTCGTTAACAGGCGCAGCGACTGGGGTCAGGTCATCGGTGTTCACCACCGGCACTTCAGTGTGTGCTTGTGGTTCAGACTGATGAACAGCCTCTTGCGCTGCTGGCTGAGCAACTTGTTCTGCTGCTGCCGCAACCGGCAGTGCGTCCGTTTCACCGGTATGTTGATAGCTGTAATCAGGCATTTCGTTCAGCGCTTCCTGAGAGGAGAACTGATCGTGGGCCTGAGCAACCGGGTAGGTAATCCAGACTTTGCCGGATGCCATCTCTGGAGAAGAGGCAGCCGATTCCAGCGGCATGGCAGATTGGGTTGGGTAACGCTCATCACGGTAGCGACGACGACGTTGGCCGCTCACGCGCAGATGACGTGGTGAACGACGTGAGCGACGCGGCATGTTGGCGCTATCACGGTTCTCGTTATCATCCTGTTCATCCTGAGCGACTTCAGATTGCTCATTGAATGCAGTGCGCTGTGCATTTTCCACAACCGCTTCCGTGGCTGCTGGTGCTGGGATGGCTGCCGCCACTTCGCCAGTATCACCCACGCGCACGCGCTGGGTCAGTTGACGCTGTTTACGGCGTGGCATGACCTGCACACGTTCTTCTTCCTGCGCAACGTTTTCATCAGTGATTTCGGTCTGAGCAACGGTTTCAGCGGCTTTTTGATCCTGCTGCTGATTACGTTTCTCATCCTGACGACGACGCTGGCGTTCAGCTCGCTGCTCACGACGCTGTTGCTGCTGCTCATCACGCTGCTGCAGCTGCTCATCGGTCAGCGCTGGACGTTCACCACGAGGCTCGTTCTGACGCTTGTTACGGCGATTGTCCTGATTGTCACGCGGCTCGCGGGCTTCACGTGGTTCACGCGATTCGCGTGGCTCACGTGCTTCACGCGGTTCACGGCCTTCGCGACCCTGAGCATTTTCTCCGTTGCGCGGAGTGCGATCGCGACGATTATTGCTACGACGGTTGTTACGGCGGTCACCACGCTGCTGATTATTCTCACTTTCAGCGGCTTTCTCTTCTGGTTTAGCTTCAACAGGTGCAGCAGCAGGCGTATCGCCAGCAAACAGTTTTTTCAAACCGCCCAACAGGCGAGCGACAAAGCCAGTGCTGGCAACGGCAGGCGCCGCAGCGGCAGCTGCCGGTTTCGCATCCGCTTTAACCGCACTACGGCTCTCTTTTTCCACTTCAACCGGCGCAGGCGGCGCATCAGGCATCACAAAGGCGGCCAGGGCTGGCTGCTCAGGACGACGACGTTCGGCATGCTCTTCTTCCGAAGGCAGCGCCATTTCGGCTTCATGCAGTTTCGGCAGGTGGTAAGACAGTGTCTGCGTCTCTTCGCCTTTGCGCACGCGCAGCACAGAGTAATGTGGCGTTTCCATCTGATCGTTTGGCACGATGATGGCACGCACGCCACCCTGGCGTTTCTCGATCGCACTGACTGCATCACGTTTTTCGTTCAGCAGGTAAGAGGCGACGGGAACCGGTACAATCGCATGCACTTCTTTGGTGTTGTCTTTCAGCGCTTCTTCTTCAATCAGACGCAAGATAGACAGCGAGAGCGATTCGTTATCGCGGATGGTGCCGGTGCCGCTACAGCGTGGGCAGACGTGATGGCTGGATTCACCCAATGATGGGCTAAGACGCTGACGCGACATTTCCAGCAGACCGAAACGCGAAATGTGACTGATTTGAATGCGTGCACGATCCTGACGAACCGCTTCACGCAGACGGTTTTCAACCGCGCGCTGGTGTCGAACCGGTGTCATGTCGATGAAGTCGATGACAATCAGGCCGCCGAGGTCGCGCAGGCGCAACTGACGAGCGATTTCATCAGCCGCTTCGAGGTTAGTATTGAATGCCGTCTCTTCGATGTCGCCACCGCGTGTTGCACGGGCGGAGTTGATATCGATGGCGGTCAGCGCTTCGGTGCTATCGATAACAATTGAGCCACCGGAAGGCAAGCGCACTTCGCGCTGGAATGCCGATTCAATCTGCGACTCAATTTGGTAGTGGCTGAACAGCGGAATTTCACCGGTGTACAGTTTGATTTTGCTGCTGAAGTCAGGGCGTCCGAGCGCAGCAATATGCTGACGGGCCAGCTCCAGCACTTTCGGGTTATCGATGAGAATCTCACCAATATCCTGACGCAGATAGTCGCGGAAGGCACGTACAATGACGTTGCTTTCCTGATGGATCAGGAACGGGGCAGGGCGGCTATCAGCGGCTTTTTTGATCGCTTCCCAGTGCTTCAGTCGGAAACTCAGGTCCCACTGCAGCGATTCGGCAGATTTTCCAACGCCTGCGGTACGCACGATCAAACCCATACCGTCTGGCAGTTCCAGTGCGGACAGCGCTTCCTTCAGTTCGGTGCGATCGTCACCTTCAATACGGCGGGAAATCCCCCCGGCACGCGGGTTATTCGGCATCAGGACTAAATAGCTACCGGCCAGAGAAATGAAGGTGGTTAAGGCTGCACCTTTATTTCCACGCTCCTCTTTATCGATTTGCACGATAACTTCCTGACCTTCACGCAACACCTCTTTGATGTTAGGACGGCCATGTGCGTTGTAATTAGCAGGGAAGTATTCGCGGGAAATTTCTTTCAGAGGGAGGAAACCGTGGCGTTCAGCACCGTAATCGACAAATGCCGCTTCGAGGCTGGGTTCAACACGGGTGATTTTACCTTTGTAGATATTGGCTTTTTTCTGCTCGTGTCCGGGGCTTTCGATATCCAGATCGTACAGACGTTGGCCGTCAACAAGGGCAACGCGCAACTCTTCCTGCTGAGATGCGTTAATTAACATTCTTTTCATCGTGACTTACTCGTTATTCTCACATGAGTGATGTAGCTGCGGGCATCGTTACCCTGGACGAGAATCAACCGATGGCCCCGTGTCTTAATGCACTGACGTCAACCTCACGGCTGTCGTCGGCTAAAGGGGCGCAAATCTTGTCGGTGGCCTGTTTTTCATAAGGAAAAACAGCGCCTGAAGGTGGAATAGCTATAGAAAATTCAGAAATCCACACATCCCAGTCTGTCGTCCAGGCTGCAACCCGCAGCCCGCTAAGTGCCTGATTTAACATTACGTCTTACGCCATTGCTGCGTGTCCGTTCAATCCGGCAAAATGACTTATTTCGCTCTTTTTTCCTGCCTGAATTTTTCCAGGGCAGAAACCCCTGCATTATTCCATTGCTCACTCACATATAGCAAGGCGACTTTTGCCGAGCTGTGAAGTTTGTGCATCCTTAACCTGTTCATTTGCAGGGCTTAACATCGCATCGGTGAAAAAGTCATCATTATGACCTTTTGTCCGCGCGACAAAGAGAGAGTTAAGCACAGAAAAAGGGGTGGCGCTATCCAGGGACACTATTTAGAATCGCCGCCATGAAAACAGAGAATCCCGGCGTACTTTATGTCGCCATTACGGCTGAAAATGCCGAACAACGTATTGATAACTTTTTGCGCACTCAGCTCAAGGGCGTGCCGAAAAGTATGATTTATCGCATCTTGCGTAAAGGCGAGGTGCGCGTGAATAAAGGACGCGTGAAACCCGAGTATAAGCTGCAGGTGGGGGATGAAGTGCGCATTCCGCCAGTGCGTGTGGCCGAGCGTGAAGAGCAGGCGGTATCACCGAAACTCGATAAGGTTGCCGCGCTGGCGAACGCCATTCTGTATGAAGACGATCATCTGCTGGTGCTGAACAAGCCATCGGGTACCGCCGTTCACGGGGGTAGCGGTCTTAGCTTTGGTGTGATTGAAGGTCTGCGCGCGCTGCGTCCTGAAGCCCGTTTCCTCGAACTGGTACATCGTCTTGACCGCGACACTTCCGGTATCTTGCTGGTGGCAAAAAAACGTTCTGCGCTGCGTTCGCTGCATGAGCAGTTACGTGAAAAGGGCATGCAGAAAGATTATCTGGCGCTGGTGCGCGGTGACTGGCCTTCACATTTGAAAGCGGTGCAGGCACCGTTGCTGAAAAATATTTTGCAAAGCGGTGAGCGCGTGGTGCGTGTCAGTGCGGAAGGCAAGCCCTCCGAGACCCGTTTCAAAGTGGAAGAGCGTTTTGGTTTCGCCACTCTGGTAAAAGCCAGTCCGGTGACCGGGCGCACGCACCAGATCCGTGTGCACACGCTGCATGGCGGCCATCCTATCGCTTTTGACGATCGCTATGGCGATCGGGACTTTGATCGTCAGCTCGCGTCAACGGGCCTGGCGCGGTTGTTCCTGCATGCTGCAGCGCTGACCTTTACCCATCCGAATACCGGGGAAGTCCTGCGAATGGAAGCGCCGCTGGATAATGCGCTGAAACACTGCCTGGCGCAGTTGCGTCAGAAAAAAGCCTGATTTTCCGGGCATCAACCCAGCGCGTTGATGCCCACTTTGATCAGCATCTTATTTAACGCTATCAGCGGTAATCCAATCAGCGTATTGGGATCGCGCCCCTCCAGCAGCTCAAACAAGCAAATCCCCATACCTTCGCTTTTGAAGCTGCCCGCACAATTCAACGGCTGCTCTTTTTCCACATAGTGACGAATTTCTGCCTGACTTAAATGACGGAAATGTACGTTGAACGGTTCACAAACCACCTGCTGTTGTGCCGTTTGTGGCTGAATCAAGGCGAGCCCGGTATAAAACGTAATCACTTTGCCACTGGCCGCAGCCAGTTGCCGGCAGGCATTCTCCACCGTATGCGGTTTTCCGGTGATGTTGCCATCAAGCACGCAGACCTGATCGGAACCAATAATCCAGCTTTGTGGAAACTGAGCGGCTAGCGCCTGGGCTTTTGCCAGTGCTAAGCGTTGCACTAACTGCGGTGCGGTTTCGTTCGGTTGCGGCGTCTCGTCGCAATCGGGCGCAACGGCAATAAAAGGCAGGCCAAGCTTGCTCAGCAGGGTCTGACGGAATGGGGAAGTGGAGGCCAGAATTAACGGTGTCATGATTTTTTTTCAGAATAGATAGCGTAAAGATGACAGGCATTTTAAACTATGCGCCGCACTGGATGCGACTAACGGGTGAAAGATGCTGTAAACCGGCCTTTTTCTTTGACTCTATGACGTTACAAAGTTAATATGCGCGCCCTATGCAAAAGGTAAAATTACCCCTGACGATCGATCTGGCCCGCGCCGCGCAAAAGCGCCTTGATTACCAAGGTGTGTATGCACCTGAATTGGTGGCGCGCCTGGCCGAAACGGTCGTGAGTGTGGACAGTGATGTGGAATGCACCATGTCGTTTGCGATTGACAACCAGCGCTTAGCGGTTCTGCAAGGAACAGCCGATGTGCAGGTGACATTGTCGTGTCAACGCTGCAACCAGTCATTCCCGCATGCTGTCCACGTAAGCTATTGCTTCAGTCCTGTCTCTTCTGATGAGCAGGCCGAGGCACTGCCGGAAGCTTACGAGCCAGTTGATATCAATGATTTCGGCGAAATCGACTTGCTGGCAGTTATCGAAGATGAACTCATCCTCGCGCTGCCTGTAGTTCCGGTGCATGATTCTGAACACTGTGAAGTGTCCGACGCGGACATGGTATTTGGCAAGTTGCCTGAAGAGGCAGAAAAACCAAATCCCTTTGCCGTATTAGCCAGTTTAAAGCGTAAGTAATAGGAGTAAGGTCCATGGCCGTACAACAGAATAAACCAACCCGTTCTAAGCGTGGTATGCGTCGTTCGCACGATGCGCTGACCACCGCAGCTCTGTCAGTAGATAAAGTTTCTGGTGAAACTCATCTGCGTCACCATATCACTGCGGATGGTTACTACCGCGGTCGCAAGGTTATCACCAAGTAATTCTTTGCGGTTACGCAAGGCGATACCTTGACACGTTTGACCCTGGCAGTTGATGCCATGGGCGGGGATTTCGGTCCCTGCGTGACAGTGCCTGCATCCTTGCAGGCACTGGCCTCTCATACGAATCTGGTTCTTCTTCTGGTCGGTGATCCCGACATCATCTCGTCATTTCTTGCCAAAGCGGATTCCTCGTTACTGGGGCGTGTGCAGGTGATCCCTGCCGAATCGGTTATTGCAAGTGATGCCAAGCCTTCACAAGCCATTCGAAACAGCCGCGGCAGCTCGATGCGTGTGGCACTCGAACTGGTGAAAGAGGGGAACGCGCAAGCCTGTATCAGTGCAGGCAATACCGGCGCGTTAATGGGTCTGGCTAAGATGTTATTGAAGCCGCTGGATGGCATTGAGCGTCCGGCGCTGATGACCGTTCTGCCGCATCAGCAGCAGGGTAAAACGGTGGTGCTGGATCTCGGCGCAAATGTGGAATCGGATAGCGATATGTTGGTGCAGTTTGCCATCATGGGCGCTGTTATGGCCGAGGAAGTGCTGGAAATCGACAGACCGCGTGTCGCGCTGCTCAACATTGGGCAGGAAGAGACCAAGGGGTTGGAAACGATTCGCACAGCATCTGCGGTTCTGCGGGATACGCCGCAAATCAACTATATTGGTTATCTTGAGGGGAATGATCTCCTCACCGGCAAGACGGATGTGCTGGTCTGTGATGGCTTCGTGGGAAACGTCACGCTTAAAACCATGGAAGGCGTGGTAAGAATGTTTCTTTCTCTGCTCAAGTCGTCAGAGGATGGGAAAAAACGGGCGTGGTGGTTGAAATGGGTCGGGCGCTGGCTGCAAAAGCGTCTGGCTAAACGTTTCGGTCATCTCAACCCCGACCAGTACAATGGCGCTTGTCTGTTAGGATTGCGCGGAACAGTGATCAAAAGCCACGGTGCGGCGAATCAACGTGCGTTTGCCGTGGCGATAGAGCAGGCAGAGCAGGCGGTGCGCAGGCAAGTCCCAGAGAGGATTGCGGCGCGCCTTGACGCTGTATTAGCCAGGAGTGACAAAGCGTAGATGTTTACCAAAATTATCGGTACGGGCAGCTATTTGCCTGAGCAGGTTCGCTCCAATGCGGATCTGGAAAAAATGGTGGAGACTTCGGACGAGTGGATTGTCACGCGTACCGGTATCCGTGAGCGCCGTATTGCCGCGCCAGATGAAACGGTTGCAACTATGGGCTTTGCGGCTGCACAGCGCGCGCTGGAAATGGCAGGCGTAGCGGCCAGCGATGTTGGCCTGATTATCGTGGCGACCACCTCTTCCAGCCATGCCTTCCCAAGTTCAGCGTGCATGATCCAGCAGATGCTGGAGATCAATGACTGCGCTTCTTTCGATCTGGCCGCTGCATGTGCAGGTTTCACCTATGCACTTAGCGTTGCCGATCAGTACATCAAAAACGGTGTGGTCAAGCACGCGCTGGTGATCGGTGCGGACGTATTAGCCCGCACCCTCGATCCTAACGATCGTGGCACCATCATCCTGTTTGGTGACGGCGCTGGCGCTGTGGTGCTGGGGCAAAGTGAAGAGCCCGGTATCCTGTCAACGCATCTGCATGCTGACGGTCGTTATGGCAAGCTGTTGACGCTGCCGTATCAGGATCGTGAACATCAGGATGAGCCAGCCTATCTCACGATGGCCGGTAATGAAGTCTTTAAAGTCGCTGTGACCGAGCTTGCCCATATCGTGGACGAGACGCTGCAAGCCAATAACCTTGATCGCGAAATGCTCGACTGGCTGGTGCCACATCAGGCCAACCTGCGCATTATCAGCGCAACGGCCAGAAAGCTCGGCATGGGCATGGAAAAAGTGGTGGTGACGCTGGATCGTCATGGCAACACTTCAGCGGCTTCGGTGCCAAGTGCACTGGATGAAGCGGTGCGAGATGGCCGTATCAAGCCTGGCCAACTGATTTTGCTGGAAGCCTTTGGTGGCGGTTTCACCTGGGGTTCTGCGCTGGTTCGCTTTTGATTGACAGGAACGACAGATGACACAATTTGCTTTTGTTTTCCCAGGACAGGGCTCACAGACCGTCGGCATGCTGGCCGATCTGGCTGTGGAAAACCCGCAGGTTGAAGCCACTTTCCGTGAAGCTTCTGACGCACTGGGATATGACTTATGGCAGTTGGTACAACAAGGTCCAGCTGAAGAACTGAATAAGACCTGGCAGACGCAACCTGCGTTGCTGGCGGCCTCCGTCGCGATTTATCGCGTCTGGCAGAGCAAAAATGGCCCGCAGCCTACGCTGATGGCCGGCCATAGCCTGGGTGAATACTCTGCGCTGGTATGTGCTGGCGTACTGAACTTTGCGGACGCAATCAAGTTAGTCGAATTACGCGGCAAACTGATGCAGGAAGCGGTTCCTGAAGGGACCGGTGCCATGCAGGCAATCATCGGGCTTGATGATGAGTCTATCCGTAAAGCGTGCGAAGAAAGCGCGCAAGGTCAGGTGGTTTCGCCGGTGAACTTCAATTCGCCAGGCCAGGTGGTTATCGCGGGTAACAAAGAAGCGGTTGAGCGTGCAGGTGCTGCCTGTAAAGCAGCGGGTGCCAAACGCGCACTGCCGTTGCCTGTCAGTGTGCCTTCGCATTGTGCGTTGATGAAGCCTGCAGCAGATAAACTGGCTGTGGCACTGGAAAGCATCACTTTCAACGCGCCAACTGTACCGGTCGTCAATAACGTTGACGTCAAGTGTGAAACCGATGCCGCGGCGATCCGCAGTGCACTGGTTCGCCAGCTGTATAGCCCGGTGCGCTGGACCGAAGCCGTTGAGTTTATTGCCACCCAAGGCGTTGGCCAGTTGTTGGAGATCGGTCCAGGTAAAGTCCTGACCGGTCTGACCAAACGTATTGTGGATAGCCTGACCGCTGCAGCCGTGAACGATTCTGCGTCACTCTCTGCTGCGCTTACACAGGAATAAGAGGAAAAACATGAGCTTTGAAGGTAAAGTAGCGCTGGTGACTGGCGCAAGCCGCGGCATTGGCCGTGCAATCGCGGAAACGCTGGTTGCGCGTGGTGCGAAAGTGGTGGGAACCGCCACCAGCGAAAGCGGTGCGGAAGCAATCAGTGCTTACCTCGGCGATAACGGCAAAGGTCTGCTGTTGAACGTGACCGATGCGGCCTCTATTGAGAGCGTGCTCGAGAAAGTTCGCGCTGAATTTGGCGAAGTGGACATTTTAGTCAATAATGCAGGCATTACGCGTGATAATCTGTTGATGCGCATGAAGGACGATGAGTGGGCGGATATCCTCGATACCAACCTGACATCAGTCTTCCGTCTTTCTAAGGCGGTTATGCGTGCCATGATGAAAAAACGCGTGGGCCGTATCATTACCATCGGTTCTGTAGTTGGAACCATGGGTAACGCGGGTCAAACAAACTATGCGGCAGCAAAAGCAGGTTTGATTGGCTTTAGCAAATCACTGGCGCGAGAAGTCGCGTCACGTGGCATTACCGTAAACGTCGTGGCTCCGGGCTTTATTGAGACGGACATGACGCGTGCACTGAACGAAGATCAGCGCTCGGGCATTTTGGCAGAAGTGCCGGCAGGTCGTTTAGGCGACCCGCAGGAGATTGCCAATGCTGTTGCATTCTTAGCCTCTGACGAAGCCTCTTACATCACGGGTGAGACGCTCCACGTCAATGGCGGCATGTACATGGTCTGATAATCACGAAAACATTTGCATTATCTGCGGTAAACACCGCAGAATAGCGCAAAATCGTGGTTCGACCAGCCGGGATTTTGTTGCATCTTTTTCAACATTTTATACACTACGAAAACCATCGCGAAAGCGAGTTTTGATAGGAAATTAAATAGTATGAGCGATATCGAACAACGCGTTAAGAAAATCGTAGCTGAGCAGCTGGGTGTTAAAGAAGACGAAGTGATTAACACTGCTTCTTTCGTTGAAGACCTGGGTGCAGATTCTCTTGACACCGTTGAGCTGGTAATGGCTCTGGAAGAAGAGTTTGATACTGAAATTCCAGACGAAGAAGCTGAGAAAATCACTACCGTTCAGGCAGCGATCGATTACATCAATAGCCACCAAGGCTAATGAATATCTTCAGGCGGTCACCTCGACCGCCTGAGTTTTATGTTTGCCCCACATAGCGTTATTTTTTCCCTCCCTGGAGGACGTACGTGTCTAAGCGTCGTGTAGTTGTGACTGGTCTTGGCATGTTGTCTCCTGTCGGCAATACCGTAGAGTCTACCTGGAGTGCTCTCCTTGCCGGTCAGAGCGGCATCAGCCTGATCGACCATTTTGATACTAGTGCCTACGCAACACGCTTTGCGGGCTTAGTAAGAGATTTTAATTGCGATGAATTCATCTCGCGCAAAGATCAGCGCAAGATGGATGACTTCATCCAATACGGCATTGTTGCCGGTATTCAGGCTATGGCGGACTCTGGTCTGGTCGTAACTGACGAAAATGCCGGTCGCATCGGCGCAGCTATCGGTTCCGGCATCGGCGGACTGGGTTTGATTGAAGACAACCACAGTTCACTGGTCAACGGCGGTCCGCGCAAAATCAGCCCGTTCTTCGTTCCCTCTACCATTGTTAACATGGTGGCAGGTCACCTGACGATTATGTATGGCCTGAAAGGTCCAAGCATCTCGATTGCGACGGCTTGTACTTCAGGCGTGCATAACATTGGCCATGCAGCACGTATCATTGCGTATAACGATGCTGACGTGATGCTGGCAGGTGGTGCAGAGAAAGCCAGTACCCCGCTGGGTGTCGGTGGCTTTGGTGCTGCACGTGCGCTCTCAACCAATAACGATAATCCGCAGGCGGCAAGCCGTCCGTGGGATAAAGACCGTGATGGTTTCGTATTGGGCGATGGTGCAGGCATTGTGGTGCTGGAAGAGTACGAGCATGCGAAAAAGCGCGGTGCGAAAATTTATGCTGAAATCATCGGTTTCGGCATGAGCAGCGATGCTTACCACATGACGTCTCCACCGGAGGACGGTTCAGGTGCTGCAGCAGCGATGGTGAATGCATTGCGTGACGCGCAGCTGAATGCTGAACAGATTGGCTACGTCAACGCGCATGGCACCTCTACGCCAGCGGGTGACAAAGCTGAAGCTCAGGCGGTCAAGTCTGTATTTGGTGCAGCGGCTCACAGCGTGATGGTGAGTTCTACCAAATCCATGACTGGGCACCTGCTGGGCGCAGCAGGCGCGGTAGAAGCGATTTATTCGATTCTGGCGCTGCGCGACCAGGCGGTTCCGCCAACCATCAACCTGGATAACCCAGATGAAGGTTGTGACCTCGACTTCGTGCCGCATACAGCACGTCAGGTGAGCGGACTGGAGTACACGCTGTGTAACTCCTTTGGATTTGGCGGCACCAACGGCTCGCTGATCTTCCGCAAGGTCTAAGTTTTACCCAGCCAAACAGAGGCCCGCAATGCGGGCCTTTTTTATATTTTGTCACGCAGTGGCGTGGATTCTTACCGCTGTCAGTGGTATTCAGACTGGCAGGGTAGCCAAAGGTGAGCGGTATGTGGATAAACGGCGTAGAGCAGTTCGAACTTTCTGCGCGCGATCGCGCGGTGCAGTTTGGTGATGGCTGTTTTACCACTGCTGCGGTAGTGGCAGGCAAGATACAACTGCTGAATGCTCATTTGCAGCGATTGCAGGAAGGCTGTGAGCGTTTATTCATTCCCTTACCGGATATGGCGCAGCTGGCTGCGGAGATGCAGCATGCCGCCAATGGTCAAACCCAGTCCGTTTTAAAAGTGATTCTGACGCCAGGCGTCGGTGGACGGGGATATAGCCGAACCGGTTGCACAACCCCGACGCGCATCCTCTCCCTTTCTCCGTGGCCGCAACACTACACCACTTTGCAGCAGCAGGGTGCAGCGCTCATAACCAGCCCAGTGAGACTGGCGCGCAATCCACTGCTCGCCGGCCTCAAACATCTTAACCGACTGGAACAGGTGCTGATCCGTCAGCAGCTTGACTACACCGATGCTGATGAGGCGCTGGTGCTTGACACTGCAGGGACGGTGGTGGAATGCTGTGCGGCCAATTTATTCTGGCGCAAAGGTGATCAGGTTTTCACGCCGCGTCTTGAGCAAGCGGGTGTCGATGGCATTATGCGCCGTTATCTGATGGCGCAGATGGCGTCAGAAGGCCAGGCTTGTCAGTTGATTGAAGGAAGCAGGGAGGATGTGCTGAACGCCGATGAAGTGGTGATCTGCAATGCCCTGATGCCGGTTTTACCTGTGCGGAAAATTGACGATGTTTCGTTCACCGCACGCACGCTGTACCAGCAGCTGTATAACAGTTGCCAGAAGATGGAAGCATCATGACCCGAATGAAAAAAATACTCGCCAGCGCTGTGGCGATTGCCGGCCTCGCGGCGGCATTGAGTTATTGGCAGATTGAACGTTTTGCCGATACCCCTTTGACCATTAATCAGGAAACGATCTACACATTGCCCGCGGGTAGTGGTCGGGTCGTGCTGGAAGCGCAACTGGAAAGCCAGCACATCATTCCGGAAAGTATCTGGTTTGGGCCGCTTTTGAAACTTGAGCCTGAACTCGCGAAGTTCAAAGCCGGCACCTACCGACTGGAAAGCAATATGACGGTAAGACAGCTGTTGCAGTTACTGGCCAGCGGTAAAGAAGCGCAATTTCCGGTGCGGTTTGTCGAGGGCTCGCGCCTGAAGGAGTGGTTGGCCGAACTGCGTCAAGCGCCCTATATCAAACATACGCTAACTGACGATCAGTTTGCGACTGTCGCCGCTGCGCTGAAAATGGATGCAAATCAGCTTGAAGGCGCTTTCTATCCCGACACCTATTTGTATACAGCTAACACCAGTGATATATCGCTGCTGGAGCGGGCACACACGCGCATGAATAAACTGGTGGATGAGATCTGGCAGGGGCGGATGGACAATCTGCCCTATAAAAATGAGCAAGATCTGGTCACCATGGCCTCGATTATCGAAAAAGAGACCGGCGTGACGGAAGAGCGCGCGCGCGTTGCCTCGGTATTTATTAATCGCTTGCGCACCGGCATGAAGCTGCAAACCGACCCTACCGTGATTTACGGTATGGGTGATAACTACACCGGTACGATTACGCGTAAAGACCTCGAAACGCCGACCGATTACAATACCTACACGATTAGCGGATTGCCGCCAGGTCCTATCGCGATGCCAGGCCGAGCCTCGCTGGAAGCGGCGGCGCATCCAGAAAAAACCAACTATCTCTATTTTGTCGCGGATGGCAAAGGCGGACATACCTTTACCACCAATCTCGCCAGTCATAATAAAGCGGTGCAGGTCTATCGGCTGGCTATGAAGGAAAAAAATGAAAAGTAAGTTTATCGTCATTGAAGGCCTTGAAGGCGCGGGCAAAACCACTGCGCGTGATGCCATTGTGGCGGTGCTGCATGAGCAGGGAATCGATGATGTGGTGTTCACCCGTGAGCCTGGCGGCACGCCGCTGGCAGAACAATTACGCGTGCTGGTGAAGCAGGGAATTGATGGCGAACAGGTGACTGACAAAGCCGAACTGCTGATGCTGTATGCCGCCCGTGTTCAATTGGTCGAGAACGTGATTAAGCCTGCGTTAGCGCGTGGCGCCTGGGTGGTTGGTGACCGTCACGATCTCTCATCCCAGGCTTACCAGGGCGGTGGCCGTGGCCTGGATACGCAGTTGATGACCACCCTGCGGGATGCGGTATTGGGCGACTTCCGTCCGGACTTGACCCTCTACCTGGATGTGACACCGGAAATTGGCCTGCAACGCGCGCGTGCTCGCGGGGAACTCGACCGTATTGAGCAGGAATCACTGCGTTTCTTTGAACGCACACGTGACCGTTATCTGGCGTTGGCTGCCAGCGATGACTCCATTTTAACCATTGATGCCACACAAAATATTGCAGAAGTGACATCGTCACTTAAATCAGCGCTACAAAAATGGCTGGCAGGTCAGGCGGCATGAACTGGTATCCGTGGCTGAATCAGCCCTATCGGCAGATTATCAGCCGTCATCAAAGCGGTCAGGCACACCATGCCTTGCTGATACAGGCCATTAATGGCATGGGTGACGATGCGTTAGTGTGGGGTGTTAGCCGCTGGTTAATGTGCCAACATCCGGAAGGCTTGAAGAGCTGCGGCCATTGCCACGGCTGCCAGCTAATGCAGGCGCAGACGCATCCTGACTGGTATCGTCTGGAAGCAGAAAAAGGCAAATCTTCACTGGGTATTGATGCGGTACGTGACGTCACCGAGAAGCTCTACCATTTTGCTCAGCAGGGCGGAGCAAAGATTGTCTGGTTGCCGGATGCGGCGCAGCTCACTGAAGCCGCCGCCAATGCGTTGTTGAAAACGCTGGAAGAGCCTCCTGCCAACTGCTGGTTTTTCCTCAGCGTCCGTGAGCCATCACGTTTGCTGGCAACCTTGCGCAGCCGCTGCATGACATGGCATCTTTCCCCCCCGGAAGAGCTGCCCAGTTTGCAATGGCTGCAGAAACAGCTGCCGCAATCCGAGCCAGTCCTGCGAGCCGCTCTGCGCTTGAGCAATGGCGCACCTGCTGCGGCATTGACCCTGCTGCAGCCTGAGCGCTGGCAGGCACGTGAGAAGCTGTGTGAAACTTTGCTCAGCGCGTTGAACAGCGATGTACTGCAACTGCTGCCCGCGCTGAACAGCGACGATGTGGCAGAGCGCCTCAGCTGGCTGATTTCATTACTGGTGGATGCCATGAAAGTGCAGCAGGGTGCCAGCAACTGGTTAAGCAACGGCGACTATCCTGAGGTCGTATCGCAACTGGCTCAGCAGCTTAACAGCAGTGCGCTCAACGCCAGCGCCCAGCAGTGGATGCAGTGTCGTGAGCAACTGTTGCATGTCGCCGCCCTGAACCGTGAACTGATTTTGACCGATCGCCTGTTAGCCTGGGGACGCTTAATGTCGCCCACGGCGGTCGGCTAAGCGTAAAAGAGAGAAGTATGTTTATTGTTGATTCGCACTGCCATCTTGATGGCCTGGATTATGAGAAGCAGCATCGCGATCTGGACGATGTGATCGCCAAAGCCGCCGCGCGTGACGTGAAGTTTATGCTGGCGATTGCCACCACGCTGCCGGATTACTACAAGATCAAGCAACTGGTCGGCGACAGGGAAAACATCGCCCTGGCGTGCGGCGTGCATCCGTTAAATCAGGAAGCACCGTACGATGTCGAAGAGTTTCGTCGACTGGCAGCTGAAGAGCAGGTGATTGCACTGGGCGAAACCGGGCTGGATTACTTCTATCAGCAGGAGACCAAAGCGCAGCAGCAAGCCTCGTTTCGTGAACACATCCGTACCGGCATCGCGCTGAATAAGCCGATCATCGTGCACACCCGTGACGCGCGTGAAGATACGCTGGCGATTCTGCGTGAAGAGCAGGTGGAAAAATGCGGCGGCGTGTTGCACTGCTTTACTGAAGATAAAGAGACTGCGGCGCAGTTGCTGGATATGGGCTTTTATATCTCCTTCTCCGGCATTTTGACCTTCCGCAATGCTGAGCAGATTCGTGATGCCGCGCGTTATGTGCCGCTGGATCGTATGCTGGTCGAAACTGACTCGCCGTATCTGGCGCCGGTTCCGCATCGTGGCAAAGAAAATCAGCCAGCTTTTACGCGCGATGTCGCGGATTATATGGCTGTGCTGAAGGGTGTGGATATCGAAACGCTGGCTGCAGCGACCACAGAAAACTTCTCGCGTCTGTTCCATGTCCCAATGAGCCGACTCGGCGGCTAATCCGCTTTATTTTAAACTCCGTATTAATTCTATAATCACTGACCTGTGCGGCATATAACGCGGCACGGGCAGTGATTTATTGCTGTTTCTCCAGGCAATTCAGTCAAAAACAACAGAAAGCAAGCGTTCGTCTTGAGCGAAACGTGATAGCCGTCAAAGTAACAAATATCGATTTATTTTACCCTTCGTAATAAATCAAAAGACGCTCAGCGTCACCCCGGTGAAGGATCCTCCCCCTTTGCCAGCGCACTGCGCAAATATGCACTCATACTCAGGAGCTTTTATGTTCAAGAACGCATTTGCGAACCTGCAAAAAGTAGGTAAATCGCTGATGTTGCCGGTATCGGTTTTGCCGATTGCCGGTATTTTATTAGGTGTTGGTTCGGCTAACTTCAGCTGGTTGCCTGCTGTCGTTTCACATGTCATGGCGGAGGCGGGCGGTTCCGTGTTCGCCAACATGCCGCTGATCTTTGCGATTGGCGTGGCGCTCGGTTTTACCAATAACGATGGCGTATCGGCGCTGGCTTCCGTGGTGGCTTACGGCATCATGGTGAAAACCATGGCGGTGGTTGCACCACTGGTGTTGCACTTACCGCCAGCGGAAATTGAGGCCAAACACCTTGCCGATACCGGGGTGCTGGGCGGGATCATTGCCGGTTCAATCGCCGCGTATATGTTCAACCGTTTCTACCGTATCAAGCTGCCTGAATATCTTGGCTTCTTTGCGGGTAAACGTTTTGTGCCGATCATTTCCGGTCTGACCGCGATTTTCATTGGCATCGTGTTGTCCTTTATCTGGCCACCGATTGGTACCGCGATTCAGGATTTCTCCCAGTGGGCAGCCTATCAGAACCCGGTGGTGGCGTTCGGCATTTACGGTGTCGTTGAGCGTTCGCTGGTGCCGTTTGGTCTGCACCATATCTGGAACGTGCCTTTCCAGATGCAGATTGGTGAGTTCACCAACGCCGCAGGTCAGGTGTTCCACGGTGATATCCCACGCTACATGGCGGGCGATCCAACCGCAGGTAAACTCTCTGGCGGCTTCCTGTTCAAAATGTACGGTCTGCCTGCGGCTGCGATTGCTATCTGGCACTCGGCTAAGCCGGAAAACCGCGCCAAAGTGGGCGGCATTATGATCTCCGCCGCGCTGACCTCGTTCCTGACTGGTATCACCGAACCGATTGAATTTTCGTTTATGTTCGTGGCGCCGATTCTGTATGTCATCCATGCGATTCTGGCGGGTCTGGCATTCCCAATCTGTATTCTGCTGGGCATGCGTGATGGCACCAGCTTCTCACACGGTCTGATTGACTTTGTGGTGCTGAGCGGTAACAGCAGCAAGATCTGGTTGTTCCCGATTGTCGGTATCATTTACGGCCTGATTTATTACACCGTTTTCCGTGTGCTGATTGTGAAATTGAATCTGAAAACACCTGGACGTGAGGACACTGCAATGGAGCAGAGCAGCGCTACCGGTAGCGAGATGGCAGGCAAACTGGTGACTGCATTTGGTGGTAAAGAGAACATTACCAATCTTGATGCCTGTATTACGCGTCTGCGTGTGAGTGTCGCGGATGTGGCAAAAGTGAATCAAACTGAACTGAAAAACCTCGGCGCGCGTGGCGTGGTGGTGGCCGGTTCCGGTGTTCAGGCGATTTTCGGGACCAAGTCCGATAACCTGAAAACTGAGATGGATGATTATATTCGTAATATGTAAAGGATTGGGCTCGGCCTGAGGTCAAGGTCAAGGCAGAGGCCGAGCCTGTGCGATGAAGCGGCGGCAGATCGTAAAGACGCCATAAACCATCCCTGGGGCTCGGCCCGCGACATCCCTGTCGCGGGACGCTTTACTCCTCTGCCGCCGCTTCCTCGCACCTCACCTTGGGTGCGGTATTGGAAAAACCCCGTTTTTCATTGGACTGTACTGACGCATCGCCAGAAATTAGGGTATCGGTGTTAGCGGTATTGGGTGGTCACGCTATGTTTCACTGCCCATGGTTGCTGACTCGGAATGCTTTATACGTCTGCCGCCGTTTTCTCCCACTTCAACGTGATTGCGGTTACAAATAAACCCGCAGATACTCCGTCAGACACAGAAGCGCCATCGCCTGACCATAGGGCATCGACGTCAGCGGTACCTGGCGGTAATACTCCAAATCGCTGCCCATTGCGGTGCCAAACGACACCTGTTTTAACTCCCCGTCTTCATCAATATTGGCGATCACGCCACGCAAGGCTTTTTCCGCCATTGGGCGATACTCGTCAGACAAATACCGTTTACGCACCGCTTTGAGAATTCCATAAGCGAATCCCGCCGTGGCAGACGCTTCCGGATAGCTTTGTGGATCGTCGAGTAGGGTATGCCAGAGACCGCTGCTGTGCTGACAAGCGGCTAATGCCTTTACCTGACTGGCCAATACCTGCTGCAGGAAACGACGCGTGGCATGTTGTTCCGGCCAGTTCATCATTTCGAGGAAATCCGGGATCACGATGGTCAGCCAGCTGTTGCCGCGTGCCCAGCGGGCATTAGCAAAATTGTGTCGGCCATCGAAGGTCCAGCCGTGGAACCACAAACCGGTTTGACGATCCATCAGGTATTGAGTGTGGATCAGGAATTGATAGCTGGCTTCTTCAACAAACTCCGGGCGATCGAGTAACTGGCCGATCTTCGCCAGCGCCATCACGCTCATCATTAAGGTGTCGTCCCACAGCTGCTGGGTATTTTCGTTGTTGTAAACGATGTGCTGTAGACCGCCTTGCTCAGTGCGCGGCATTTCATACATCACCCACTCAGCCCAGCGTTCCAGCACCGGCCGCCATGCTGCATGACCGGTCTCTTCATAACGATAAGCCAGCGTCAGGAACGGGCATACGGTGTTCACGTTTTTTGTCGGTGTGCCTTCTGCTAAGCGCGCGCTAAACCAGTCATCGATAATCTTCAGGGTTGCCTGATCGCCCGTCTGCTGGGTGTAATGCAGCATGCCATACAGCCCGATGCCGTGCGTCCATTCCCAGCCAGCCCAACCCTTAGTGTCAATGACGCGGCCATCATCCAGCCGCAGCAAAAACTCGCCGCTGTGATCGGTGATATTGACCAGATTGTCAGTGATTTTGTGGATGAGTTGCACTAATTCACTGCGTGGCAACAGGTATTCAGGCTGGCGCAACAAGGCGCTGTGTTTTACAGGAAATACAGTCATGGTTCATTCCTATCGTTAATCAGGGTAGGGAGAGAGTGAAGCGTGCCGCGATGCGTGGATAGCGCGAGCGCTGCGGGCTTGTTACGGTTGAGGTAACCGACGTTGTTGTTGCCCCATAAGTTTTCATACGGCATACCCGCCAGGGTTTCGACGATGGTGCGCGCCTGCGGTGTTATACGTTCCGGGACCACACGGCCCGCTTCACGCATCTTCAGCGTCTCTTCGCGCAGAACGGTGTGGGTATGCAGATTCAGTTTGAAGCGCAGCGACACAATAAAGCCGCAGATCAGCACGCCAACGGTGCCGACGCTGAGGATCAGCAGAATGGTATGGCCCACCGCAGGAATCTGTTCAGTTTTACCGGAGGTGAAACCCGCCAGCTGCAACATGATGCCAACGATCATCACGGCACCGGCCTGCGAGGCTTTACGCGTCAATGTCATGATCCCGGCGAATATGCCTTCACGTCGCTGTCCGGTGATCACTTCATCGACATCGGCAATATAGGTGTAGGTATTCCATGGCACGTAGTTGATGCCGCCACGTCCTAAACCGGCGAAGGCCGAGATCAGCACTAACAGCGCGAAGTTATCGTTCATCCCGCTGTACCACAGTCCAGCGTAGGAGAGGGCGCTGAGGCCAAACAGCATCACCACCAGACGATAGGCTGGGGCCGGTCCGAGGCGTATACACAGCGGGATCATTGCCATCACCGCTATAAATTGCAGCACCGCCATCGTTCCCATCAGGCTGGAAGCGATTTGCGCGCTCTGCATCAGTACAAACACCACGTACCAGGTAAATACCGCATTAAAGACGTCCTGAGCGATGTAACCGCCCAGATACATGCCAAGATGCTGGCGAAAGATACGGATGCGCAGCGTGGAGGCGAGCTCGATATACAGGCGTTTCAGGCTTTGGAACAGCGAGAGTTGCGCCTTTTCTTCTTCAGCCCGACGTGACTCGGCGGAAAAATCCTCCGGCGCGCGTTCCCAGGTGAAGCGCCACACCAGGAATAGCACCAGCGCACAGATGACCGAGAACACCAGGCTGGCATAAAAGAAGGAGATGGGATTCTCTTTGCCAAACCAGCCAATCAGGATGCCTGGCAGGAAGGCGGCCAGAATCGATGACAGTTGTGCCAGCGCGATACGTGCGCCGGAGAAGCGGGTCTTTTGTTTAAAGTCGTCGGTCATCTCCGGCACCAGCGTTTCGTACGGCACCAGAATCATGGTGTAGACCATATCGAATAACAGATAGGTCAGGAGATACCACCAGAAACTCATATCGCCGATCCACATCAGGCTATAACTGAACACGCACGGGATACCGAGCAGGATAAAGAACTTGCGACGGCCGAAGCGTCTGCCAAGCCAGGTGGATCCGAAGTTATCGGTGAGAAAGCCCATTAACGGGCTGACGACCGCATCCAGCACGCGGGCAGCAGCAAAAATAAAGGTGGCTTCAATCGGCGAAAGCCCACAGAAGGTAGTGTAGAAATAGAGCAACCAGGCGGCGGTAAGCGCCGTGGTGCCGGCGCCGAGGAAATCCCCGGAACCGTAAGCCAGATAATGGCCCAGACCAATCTTACGAGACTGCATGGCAGCTTCTCCTTGAAATTGACGGATGACACATCCCTCATTGCTCCGTACTGCTTGCCCGGATTGGATAGAAAGTAGAGCGCCGCGCAACGGCAAACCTTCGTGATTTGGCAAGGGTTGTCGGTTGAGTGGCAAAAACACAAAGAAACTGGCGTGATATCTCTAATTTATAAAACAGCGTTTCATTTTGGTGATCTGCGATGGCGTAAATTTGAGAGGGAGAGCACAGCAATGCTGTCTGGGAGATGAAATGGCGTAAAGGCAGCCATTTAACAGAAGAAAAGTGGTACTGAGGTTGAAAGCAAACGAATTCCTCGCGCATACTGCCTGACTGAACTCAGGCTTAAGGAAATGCACCATGGCTGAAGAAACCATTTTCAGTAAAATCATTCGTCGCGAAATCCCCGCCGACGTGGTTTATCAGGACGAACTGGTCACCGCCTTCCGCGACATCGCGCCTAAAGCGCCAACGCACATTCTGATTATCCCTAATGTATTGATCCCCACCGCCAATGACGTGCAGGAAGCACACGAGCATGCGTTGGGCCGTATGATTACCGTGGCGGCGAAAATCGCGAAACAGGAAGGGATTGCCGAGGATGGCTATCGTCTGATCATGAACTGTAATCAGCATGGTGGTCAGGAGGTTTATCATATTCATATGCACCTGGTCGGCGGTCAGCCACTGGGTCCGATGCTATCTATTTAACCTCAGGCGGACCTTGTGATGCGTCAATGGCTGAGTGGCCTGCTGTTGCTGACCCTTGTCGGGTGCAGCAGTGACAAACCGATGATCAACACCTCGCAATCGCTGGTAATGGAATCTTCCGTGCTCTCTGCGGGCATCATTACCGACGAACCTGCGCTGGCCAGCCGTGATGGGCAGATGCGTGCCTCAAGTGTGCTCTATAATCAGCGGGAAACGCCGGTGACCGTTCACTATCGTTTTTATTGGTACGACGAGAAGGGGCTGGAGATAACACCGGAAGAGCCGGCTCAAACTCAAATCGTCCCGGCGCATGGCAGCACAGAAGTTGTCTCGCAAATCGGTAACCTGACCGCCAGTAAGGTGCGTCTCTATCTTTATCTCTGAGGAGTAACCTGTGATTCGCAGTGTAAAACGTTCCAGCGCGCTGTTATTTGCGTTGATGCTCACCGGTTGTGTGGTGAAACAGCAAACCCCAGCGCCGGTTGAACCGACCCAGCCAACGACGCCAACTCAACCGGAGCAGCCTCCTGTGCAGCCGGTACCGCCGCCGGAAACGGTGCCGCAGCCGCCAAAACTGAAAACCATTAACTGGAATGCCAGCGTGCAGCCATTAGTGGGGAATATGGTGCAGTCTGCTGGTGTGAATCCAGGCAGTGTGCTGCTGGTGGACCGCATCAAGAACAGCACCAACGGAGCGTTGCAGAGCGATAAAGCCACCGATGCCATCCAGAATGCGCTGGCAAACAACGGCAAATTCACTTTGGTGACGCCAGAACAGCTGGCTCAGGCAAAACAGACTTTGGGCTTGTCAGCCGATGACAGCCTCAATTCGCGCAGCAAAGCCATTGGCCTGGCACGTAATGTCAACGCGCAGTATGTGCTTTACAGCAGTGCACAGGGCGATGTGAAAGCGCCAACGCTGCAGATGCAGCTGATGCTGGTGCAGACCGGTGAAATTATCTGGTCAGGCAATGGTATTGCTCAACCCTGATCCCATACTGCAACAACGGATTCAGCAACAATGGCCGACGGCGCAAGCTGCCGGTTATTTTTTCGCGCTGCCGGGATTGAGTGGCAACAGTGTGCGGGTGAAAACCGAGCAGGGTGAGCTGCTGGCGCGTCGTGCGCCACAGCAACCGCTCCCGTTTGTTGATCGCCAACGCGAATATCGCATCTTGCGTCGAATGCGTGCTGCGCAACTCGGGCCGACGCCACTGGATTGGCATCATCCCTGGTTATTACAGAGCTGGTTGCCCGGCGAGGTGCTGACTCCTGCGCAATTCAATCAACAGCGTGATGCGGTGCTTGCCTTGCTACATCGCCTGCATCAGCAGCCGCTGACAGGCTATCGCTTGCGACTGACACCGCTGTTGCAACACTACTGGCAGCTGTGTCAGCAACGCCACTGGCGCTGGCAACATCAACTGCAGCGCCTGATCAGGCAGGGTGAACCCCGGCCGTTACGCCTCGTGCCGATTCATATGGATGTTCACGCGGGCAATGTGATAGCCACGTCAGACGGCTTACGTCTCATCGATTGGGAATATGCTGCCGATGGCGATGTGGCATTGGAACTCGCGGCGCTCTGCGCGGTCGATGGTGAACACCCAATCGACTGGATTGCGGGTTACGCGCAACGCAGCCAGCTTGACGAAGCGCGACTTAAGCGACATATGCGGCGCTGGCAGCCGTGGCTGCATCTGCTGATGGCGAGCTGGTATCAGCTGCGTGCTGAACAGAGCGGTGACCCTCATTTGCAACAGCTGGCGCAGGCCAGCTGGCAGGATCTCTAACTCAGGATTGTAACCATGACCATGAATACCCCCGGCCCATTAATGCTGGATGTTGAAAGCTACGAACTCGACGCCGAAGAGCGCGAGATTCTGAAGCATCCGCTGGTGGGCGGACTGATTCTGTTTGCCCGCAACTTTCACGATGTGGATCAGCTGGCGGAACTGGTACGCCAGATTCGCGCTGCTTCGCGTAATCGTTTAGTGGTCGCCGTGGATCAGGAAGGCGGACGGGTGCAGCGCTTCCGTGAAGGCTTTACCACACTCCCCGCGATGCAATCTTTTGCCGCCCTGCATGATATCGCCACGGCGGGTGAAGTCGCCCAGCAGGCGGGCTGGCAGATGGCAGCGGAAATGATCGCGATGGATATCGACATCAGCTTTGCGCCAGTGCTGGATATTGGCCACATCAGCGCGGCGATTGGCGACCGTTCCTTCCATGAAGATCCCGCGATTGCATTGCAAATTGCTCGCCGTTTTATCAACGGCATGCACGAAGCCGGCATGAAAACCACTGGCAAGCATTTCCCCGGCCACGGTGCGGTGAGTGCTGATTCACACAAAGAGACCCCGCGCGATCCGCGCGATGCCGCCACGCTGCGCCAGCATGATATGGCGATCTTTAAGCAGTTGATTGATGAGCAACTGCTGGATGCCGTGATGCCGGCGCACGTTATCTATACTGAGATCGATACATTACCTGCCAGCGGCTCACCTTATTGGCTGCAAACCGTGCTGCGTAAAGAACTCGGTTTTAACGGGGTGATTTTCTCCGACGATCTGTCGATGGAAGGTGCTGCGGTAATGGGCAGTTATGCTGAGCGCGCTCAGCAGTCGCTCAATGCGGGCTGCGACATGATCCTGGTGTGCAATCAGCGCGCCGGAGCGGTGAGTGTGCTGGATAACTTGACGCCGATCCAGGCGGAGCGTGTCACGCAATTATACCATCAGGGGCGTTATACCCGAGAAGCGCTGCAATCCAGTGAACGCTGGAAGCAGAATCATCATCAGCTGAGCGCATTACAGGAGCGCTGGCTGGAGCATAAAGCGTCGGGCAGATAAGCGTCGCTGCCCGGATTTCATTCCACGCTGAGGATAATCATGATCATCTATCTGCACGGTTTTGATTCCAATAGTCCGGGCAACCACGAAAAAGTGCTGCAACTGCAGTTTATTGACCCGGACGTCAGACTCATCAGTTACAGCACGCAGCACCCCAAACATGACATGCAGTTTCTGCTGAAAGAGTGCGATAAATTGCAGCAGCAGGGCGGTGACGCGTATCCCTTGATTTGCGGGGTAGGGCTGGGTGGTTACTGGGCCGAACGTATCGGTTTTCTCTGCGGTATGCGTCAGGTGATTTTCAATCCCAACCTATTCCCGTATGAGAACATGGAAGGCAAGATTGATCGTCCGGAAGAGTATCTGGATATCGCCACCAAGTGCGTCAGTGATTTTCGTGAAAAGAATCGCGATCGCTGCCTGACCATTTTGTCCCGCCATGACGAGGCGCTGGATAATCAGCGCACGGCCGCACAACTGCACCCTTTCTATGAAATCGTGTGGGACGAACAGGCCAGCCATAAATTCAAGAACATCTCGCCGCATTTACACCGCATTAAGGCCTTTAAATCCCTTGCCTGAGCCTCCGCGCGCCGTGTGATGCGGCGCACAAAACGTTTAACATTCTGATAATGCGCTTGAAAGATTGATGTACATCAATTTTCTTATGATATGTCGTTAGCGCCGTGATATTCTGCCCTCAGCTCGCGATTTAACGTCGCCAACCCTATGTTTATTAAGGTTTTTAGTAACCATTAATTAACTATTGGTTTACAACTTTGAGGGGGTCTTTGTTGACTACATCTATGGAAAAAATCGTCATTATTGGCGGTGGTGCCGGCGGCTTAGAGCTGGCAACGCAGCTCGGTCACAAGCTGGGCAGGAACAAGAAAGCCGAGATTATTCTCGTCGATCGCAACCACAGCCATCTGTGGAAGCCATTGTTGCATGAAGTGGCAACCGGTTCGATGGACGAAGGGATCGATGCCCTGAGTTATCTGGCGCACGCGCGTAATCACGGTTTTCAGTTCCAGCTGGGTTCGCTGACGCAAATCAACCGCGAAAACAAAACCATTGAGCTGGCGGAAATCCGTGATGCTAACGGTGAATTACTGGTACCGCAGCGCGAGATGGCTTATGACCGTCTGGTGATGGCACTGGGCAGTACTTCCAATGACTTCGGCACTCCGGGTGTGAAAGATCACTGCATCTTCCTCGATAACCCGCATCAGGCTCGTCGTTTCCACAACGAAATGCTTAACCTGTTCCTGCGCTTCTCCGCCAGTGAAGGTAGCCTGGAAAAAGTGAACATTGCGATTGTCGGCGGCGGCGCCACCGGCGTTGAGCTGTCAGCAGAACTCTACAATGCCGTGAAACAGCTGCACAGCTATGGCTACAAAGGCCTTGATAGCTCTGCACTGAACGTGACGCTGGTGGAAGCCGGTGAGCGTATTCTGCCAGCATTGCCACCGCGCATTTCTGCTGCGGCACACCAGGAACTGACCAAGCTCGGCGTACGCGTCCTGACGCAAACCATGGTGACCAGCGCAACAGAAGAGGGGCTCAATACCAAAGGCGGCGAATTTATTAATGCTGACTTGATGGTGTGGGCTGCCGGTATTAAAGCGCCGGACTTTATGAAAGAGATTGGCGGGCTGGAAACCAACCGTATCAATCAGTTGGTGGTGAAAGACACGCTGCAAACCACGCTGGATGATGACATCTACGCGATTGGTGACTGCGCCTCCTGCGCACTGCCGGGCGGCGGTTTTGTGCCACCGCGCGCGCAGTCTGCACACCAGATGGCGTCACGCGCGCTGGAAAATATTCTGGCGCAACGCAAAGGCAAACCGCTCAAAGCCTACGTCTATAAAGACCACGGTTCCCTGGTATCACTGTCGCGCTTCACCACCGTGGGTAGTCTGATGGGTAACCTGATGCGCGGCTCGATGATGGTAGAAGGGCGCATTGCGCGTTTCGTCTACATTTCTCTATATCGCATGCACCAGATTGCGCTCCATGGATACTTCAAAACCGGCCTGATGATGCTGGTCGGTAGCCTGAACCGCGTGCTGCGTCCTCGCCTCAAGTTGCATTAATGTTTTCGGGCGGTCCTCTGCCGCCCGATGCCGCTCTGCCTGCCGTAACCCGCTGAAAAACGACAATTCAGTTTAAGGTTACGGCGGTATTTCAGCCTCTCTCAGAACTCTCCGAAAAACTGGCCCTGACGGCTTTCCGCTGCGTTTCCTCCATTAATCTGATGTTGCAATTACGGACCATCTGTAAAACTTATATCCACAAACACGGCGCGGCGCGCACGCCGGTTATGCCTCGGCTACACAGGATTTCGTAGCGGCAGGAATGCGCGGTAACAACATTCAGGAGGACATTCCTGTGAATAAATCAATGTTAGCGGGTATCGGTATCGGCGTGGCAGCAGCGTTAGGGGTTGCCGCCGTCGCCAGCATGGATGTCTTTGATCGCGGCCCGCAGTATGCACAAGTTCTCTCGGCGACGCCGATCAAAGAGAGCATTAAACAACCGCGACAGGAGTGTCGCAACGTGACGTTAACGCATCGTCGTCCGGTACAGGATGAGAACCGCATCGCCGGTTCGGTACTGGGTGCAGTGGCGGGCGGCGTGCTCGGTCACCAGTTTGGTGGCGGTCGTGGGCGCGATGTCGCAACGGTAGCGGGCGCGCTGGCGGGCGGTTACGGTGGTAACCAGGTGCAGGGGGCACTGCAGGATCGTGATACCTACACCACCAACGAGCAGCGTTGCAAAACCGTTTATGACAAACAGGAAAAAATGCTGGGTTATGATGTGACCTATAAAATAGGCGACCAGCAGGGCAAAATCCGCATGGAAAATGACCCTGGCACCCGCATTCCGCTTGACCGTAATGGTCAGCTGATCCTGAATTCGAATCAGGCCTGATTGGGCAAAGACACGTCACAGCAGCAGTAACGAAAAAAGCGCCGTAAGGCGCTTTTTTTATGGTGTAAACCGGCGCGGCGAGATTCATCTCGCGTCCCGATAGCCACCATGTTGCATGCAGAAGCGCAATGTATCGCTTCGCCAGGCGAGATGCGGCTGAGGACGCTAAATCCGATTCTTCGCCAGTTCGGCAATGAAGCCCTGAATCCACTCCATCCGCACTTTGCGCTCTTCCAAATCACGAGTGAATCTCAGACGGGTTGGACCATCCAACTTCCACTGTTTAGGATCTTTTTGCAGCAGGCCAATCAACCAACCGGGATCGACATGATTCTGCGGCGCGAACTCGAAGAATCCGCCTTTTTCACTGGCTTCAATTTTACGCACGCCCAGTTCTCGCGCCACCAGACGTAAAGCCGCCACATCCAGAAGGTTGCGCGCCGCATCCGGCAACTTGCCAAAACGATCGATCATCTCAACCTTCAGCTCAGCCAGTTCCTGCTCGTCACTGGCTGAGGCAACGCGTTTATAGAGTGACAAACGCGTGTTCACGTCCGGGATAAAGTCATCCGGCAGCAGCGCAGGCATGCGCAGTTCGATTTCGGTCTGGTTGCTGGTGAGATCTTCCAGCGACGGCTCGCGCCCGGCCTTCAGCGCATCCACGGCGTTTTCCAGCAGTTCCATATACAGCGTGAAACCGATCGTTTCCATCTGGCCGCTCTGATCTTCGCCCAGCAGCTCGCCGGCACCGCGAATCTCAAGATCGTGCGTCGCCAGCGCAAAGCCCGCGCCCAGGTCTTCCAGCGAGGCAATCGCCTCCAGACGCTTCTGCGCATCAGTGGTCATGGCTTTTGGATGCGGCGTTAACAGCCAGGCATAGGCCTGATGGTGTGAGCGACCGACGCGGCCACGCAGCTGATGCAGCTGCGCCAGGCCAAAGTGGTCAGCACGCTCAATAATGATGGTGTTGGCGCTCGGCACATCAATACCGGTTTCGATGATGGTGGTACACACCAGCACGTTAAAACGCTGGTGGTGGAAATCATTCATCACCCGTTCCAGCTCGCGCTCGCGCATCTGGCCGTGGCCGATGGCGATGCGGGCCTCCGGCACCAGCTCCGCCAGACGCTGTGCGGCTTTTTCGATGTTCTCAACATCGTTGTAGAGATAGTAAACCTGACCGCCGCGTAAAATTTCACGCAGCAGCGCTTCACGCACCACCAGGCTGTCGTACTCGCGCACAAAGGTTTTCACTGCTAAACGGCGGGCTGGCGGTGTTGCAATGATCGACAGATCGCGCATGCCGCTCATCGCCATATTCAGCGTACGCGGGATGGGGGTAGCAGTGAGCGTCAGGATATCAACGTCCGCGCGCATCGCTTTAATACGCTCTTTATGACGCACGCCAAAACGGTGCTCTTCATCGACGATCAACAGACCGAGATCGTGCCATTTCAGGTCGTTTGACAGCAACTTATGCGTGCCTATCAGAATATCCACTTTGCCTTCACGTGCCTGTTCCAGCACCTGACTCTGCTCTTTCGCGCTACGGAAGCGTGACAGCATCTCAATGCGCACTGGCCAGTTGGCGAAACGGTCGCGGAAGTTATCGTAATGCTGCTGCGCCAGCAGGGTGGTGGGCACCAGCACGGCGATTTGTTTGGCATTCTCCACCGCGAGGAAGGCGGCGCGCATCGCCACTTCAGTTTTACCAAAGCCTACGTCACCGCACACCAGACGATCCATTGCCAGCGGCTGGCACATGTCGCTCAGCACCGCATTAATGGCCTGGCCCTGATCCGGCGTAGTCTCAAACGGGAAGCCTTCGCAGAACAGTTGATACTGATCGCGATCGTGCTTAAAGGCGAAGCCGGTTTTGGCCGCGCGTTGGGCGTAGATATCCAGCAGTTCGGCCGCCACATCACGCACTTTCTCCGCCGCTTTCTGGCGTGCGCGTGACCAGGCATCGCTGCCCAGCTTGTGCAGCGGGGCATTCTCATCCGCGCCACCCGCGTAACGGCTGATCAGGTGCAGTGATGAAACCGGCACGTACAGCTTGGCGTCGCCCGCATAGGAGAGCATCAGATATTCCGCGACAATGCCGCCGGCTTCCAGTGTAGTCAGGCCAATATAACGGCCCACACCGTGTTCCAGATGCACCACCGGCTGGCCGGGATGTAGCTCGGCGAGGTTGCGGATCAACACATCGGGATTGATGGTACGGCGATTATCCTGGCGACGACGGCTGACACGCTCACCCAGCAGGTCGCTTTCACAAATCAACGCGCGATGGCCCGCGCTATCAATAAAGCCGCGTTCGCTGGCACCAATCATTAAACTGTACGGCTGTTTGGCGGCTTCTTCAAAGCGTTCAATCGGCTGTGGGCGCAGTTTGATGCGCGCCAGCAATTCCTGCAGGCTTTCACGACGGCCTTCACTTTCTACTGAGAAAATGATCTGCCCATCAAACTGCTCCATGAACTGACGCAGCAGATCGAGTGGCGCTTTCGCCTGGGCCTGCACCGTCAGTTCCGGCAGCGGTTGATAGCCGAGATTGGTATTGGCGGCTTTTTCTGGCAGCGTTTCGCTGCTGAGCTGCATGCGTGGCCAGGCTTTCAGTTCGCCGAGCAACGCGTCCGGGCGCAGCCACAACGTTGCAGGCTCCAGCAGCGGGCGCATAGGATCGATGCGGCGATTGTCGAAACGCGCGTTAGCATCCTGCCAGAAGCGATCGGCGCTGCCGTGCAGATCGCCACTGTTGAGTACCAGCGTGTTAGCAGGCAGATAGCTGAACAGGGTAGGCAACTCCTGCTCAAAGAACAGCGGCTGCCAGTATTCGATCCCGGCAGGCAGCGTGCCTTTGCTCACCTGCTGATAGACATGCTCCGGCTCGCGGCGCACATCAAATAGCTCGCGCCAGCGGCTGCGGAACAGCTCAATCGCCGCTTTATCAGTGGGAAATTCGTGCGCAGGCAGCAAATTGATGGCGTCAACCGCTTCCAGCGTGCGCTGGCTGTCCACATCGAACAGGCGCAGGCTGTCAATTTCGTCATCAAAGAAGTCGATACGATAGGGCTGATCGCTGCCCATCGGGAACAGGTCCAGTAGCGCGCCGCGCGTGGCGTACTCGCCGTGCTCCATCACCTGATCGACATGGCGATAGCCAGCCTGCTCCAGCTGATCACGCAGCGCATCGCGCGAGAGTTTTTGCCCCTGCTTCATCACCAGCGCATGGCCATGCAGGAAGCTGTGCGGACAGACGCGCTGCATCAGCGTGTTGACCGGCATAATCAGCATGCCGCGCGTCAGATTGGGCAGTTGATAAAGGGTGGAAAGACGGGCAGAGATAATGTCCTGATGCGGCGAGAAGCTGTCGTAAGGCAGCGTTTCCCAGTCGGCGAGATTGGTGACCGGCAGATCGGTGAACTGGCGAATCTCCTCCTGCAGACGCAGGGCAGATTGCATATCCGGCGTAATCATCAGCACCGGACCCGGGTGGCGTTCGGTGATACTGGCGCACTCAACCGCCTGCGCGGCGCCAATCAGTTCGCCGAGCTGACGATGATCGCCCGCTTTCGCAGGCAGGGTATAACGACTCTGTTCCGACATAAGGACTCGACATTCTCTCCTTGGATTCCAGGGCGTCATCATTCCATAATCTGCCCCCAGGATCATCTGTCGCGGTGCTATTTCTCATCGCCCTTCATACTTCGCGCTGTGGCCGCGTTGGCTGCGTCTGCGAACCCCGGTCACTTACTTGATTGCTGTGTGTAGTGCATGCGCGGACGATCGACGTTAGCCCAGGACAGCTCTTTTTCCAGATGATAGCTGTGGTTGCCGTCGTCCCACTTCACGTAATAGCCGGTTGCCGCATCTCCCTGTTCAAAGACGTTGACGATCTCGCCTCTGATTTCTCCCGATTTGTGTTTCACGATACTGCCCTTCGGAAATCTGAACATGGGTATACTCCTTTTCGCCCGGCATCTTTCGCACCGTGGCGGCGTTGGCTGCGCCTACTAACCCCAGTCACTTACTGATGTAAGCTCCTTGGGATTAGCAGGCTTGCCGCCTTGCCACAGCACGAAATCTTTGGGCTGACTGCGGTGCTGATTAAACGGGCATACTGCGGTGCCGGCTGGACATAAATTTGTGCTACATGGAGAAGTCTACCGCAGGGTATGCCTAATAAACGCACAATAAGTATCATTATTTTGTCGCAATTTTATGCATTGACGCAGATTGCGACGTATTTGGATGCAACTTTGCCACAGACTCAGAGGGTTAGAGGTTTCATAAACAGGGCTGCTCCTTTATCATCCCACTACTTATTTTCAGGCAACTGCCAAGACGGATCTCATGTATCAACCAGTCGCGTTATTCATCGGTTTGCGCTACATGCGTGGACGTGCCTCAGACCGCTTCGGTCGCTTCGTCTCCTGGCTTTCCACCATCGGTATCACGCTGGGCGTGCTGGCGCTGGTCACCGTACTGTCGGTGATGAACGGCTTCGAGCGTGAGCTGGAGGGCAATATCCTCGGCCTGATGCCGCAAGCGTTGGTCACCAGCGACAAAGGCAGCATCAATCCACAACAGGTGACGGCGGAGAGCCTCAAACTGCAGGGCGTCACACGTGTGGCCCCGCTGACGACCGCTGATGTGGTGCTGCAAAGCGCGCGCAATGTCTCAGTGGGCGTGATGCTGGGTATCAACCCGGACGAACAAGATCCGCTCACCCCTTATCTTGTGAACACGCAACAGAACGTGCTGCAACCGGGCCAATACAATGTGATTCTCGGTGAACAGTTGGCGTCTCAGTTGGGCGTTAAACGTGGCGACCAACTGCGTCTGATGGTGCCGACGGTGAGCCAGTTTACGCCGGTGGGCCGCTTGCCGAGCCAGCGTATCTTCACCGTCGCAGGCACCTATGCTGCCAACAGCGAAGTCGATGCCTATCAGATTCTGGTGAATCAGCAGGATGCCTCCCGCGTGATGCGCTATCCGCTGGGTAACATCACCGGCTGGCGTTTGTGGCTGGATAAACCGCTGAATGTGGATGCCTTCAGTGAACAGCACCTGCCGGATGGCCTGACGCTGAAAGACTGGCGCGAGCGCAAAGGCGATCTGTTCCAGGCGGTACGCATGGAAAAAAACATGATGGGGCTGCTGCTGAGTCTGATCATCGCGGTAGCGGCGTTTAACATCATTACTTCACTCGGTCTGCTGATCATGGAAAAGCAGGGTGAAGTGGCGATTCTGCAAACGCAGGGCTTAACCCGCCGACAGATCGTCGCGGTGTTTATGGTGCAGGGCGCCAGTGCTGGCATTATCGGCACCTTGCTCGGTACGCTGCTCGGCGTGCTGCTCGCCAGCCAGCTGAATAATTTGATGCCAGTGATTGGCCTGTTCCTGGATGGCGCGGCATTGCCGGTCGATATCAACATCTGGCAGGTGGTCACGATTGCGCTGGTCTCCATGATCGTTGCGCTGCTCTCAACCCTTTATCCGTCATGGCGCGCTGCCGCCGTTCAACCCGCTGAGGCTCTACGTTATGAGTAATACCCCTTTGTTGCAGTGTCGTGACCTGTGCAAACGCTATCAGGAAGGCAGCGTGCAGACCGATGTGCTGCGCAATGTGGCTTTTAGCCTGCAGCCAGGCGAACTGACGGCCATCGTTGGTAGCTCCGGCTCGGGCAAAAGTACCTTACTGCATCTGCTCGGCGGGCTCGATGCGCCCACTTCGGGTGACGTGGTGTTCGACGGCAAATCACTGAATGCGATGTCCTCTGCTGCCAAAGCCGAGCTGCGTAACCGTGAGCTGGGCTTTATCTACCAGTTTCACCATCTATTGCCAGACTTCACGGCACTGGAGAACGTGGCGATGCCATTGCTGATTGGCAAAACCGCAAAAGCGGAGGCCGCCTCGGGCGCGCTGGAAATGCTGGCAGCGGTCGGACTGGAAAAACGCGCTGCGCATCGTCCTTCTGAGCTGTCGGGCGGTGAGCGTCAGCGTGTCGCAATCGCGCGTGCGCTGGTGAACCGTCCGCGCCTGGTGATGGCGGATGAACCGACCGGTAACCTGGACGCGCGTAATGCCGATGCGATTTTCAAACTGCTGGGCGAGCTGAATCAGCAGCAGGGCACCGCATTTCTGGTGGTGACGCACGATCTGAATCTGGCTAAGCGTCTGAATCGCCAGATGGAGATGCGCGACGGTCAGCTGAGCGAGCATCTGACGCTGGGAGCCATCTGATGGGTTCGTCATTATCCCTGCTGCTTGGCCTGCGCTTCAGTCGCGGTCGGCGGCGTGGTGGCATGGTCTCACTGATCTCCATCATCTCGACTATCGGCATCGCCCTGGGTGTTGCCGTGTTGATTATTGGCCTGAGCGCGATGAACGGTTTTGAACGCGAGCTGAACAAGCGCATTCTGGCCGTGGTACCGCACGGTGAAATCGAGCCGGTGAATCAGCCTTTCCGCAACTGGCAGCCGATGATCGCACCGATTGAAAAGGTGCCGGGTATTGCGGCAGCGGCGCCTTACATTAACTTTACCGGCTTGATTGAGAGCGGCGCGAAGATGCAGGCGTTGCAGGTGAAGGGTGTCGATCCGCAACAGGAATCGCGGCTAAGCGCCTTGCCGAGTTTTGTCGATGGCGATGCGTGGCAGCAGTTTGGCGCGAATAAGCAGCAGATCATCCTCGGTGGCGGCATTGCGAAATCGCTTAACGTGAAGCAGGGCGATTGGATCACCATCATGATCCCAAACAATGACGGTGAAAATAAGCTGCTGCAACCGAAACGTATTCGTCTGCAGGTATCAGGCATTCTGCAACTCAGCGGGATGCTCGACCACAGCCTGGCGCTGGTGCCGCTGGCGGATGCGCAAAAATATCTTGATATGGGTGACAGCGTCAGCGGCATTGCGCTGAAGATGAGTGATCCCTTCCAGGCGCAAAAACTGGTGCGCGATGCGGGTGAAGCCACGCACTCCTATGTCTATATTAAGAGCTGGATTGGCACCTACGGTTACATGTACCGCGATATCCAGATGATCCGCGCGATTATGTATCTGGCGATGGTGCTGGTCATTGGCGTGGCCTGTTTTAATATCGTCTCGACGCTGGTAATGGCGGTGAAAGATAAGAGCAGTGATATTGCGGTGCTGCGCACGCTGGGCGCCAAAGATGGCCTGATCCGCGCCATTTTTATCTGGTATGGCTTACTGGCCGGATTGCTCGGCAGCATCAGCGGTGTCGTGGTGGGTGTGCTGGTGGCGCTCAACCTGACACCGATCGTGCGTGGACTGGAGCATCTTACCGGTCATCAATTGCTGGCGGGGGATATCTACTTCATTGATTTCCTGCCATCGGAGTTGCACTGGATTGATGTGATTTCGGTGCTGGTGACCGCCATCCTCCTCAGCCTGATTGCCAGCTGGTATCCGGCGCGGCGTGCCAGTCGAATCGATCCGGCTCGCGTGCTGAGCGGGCAGTAATGATAAAAAACGCAGCCGCCTTCGCGGCTGCGCACATTTTCAGCGTCTGTGGCATGCAGCCGTCATGCGCAGCCGCTATTATCGGGAACCATTATCCCGAGCCAAACACCCGACATGCGGTGACAACCACCGCAGCATAAGGAGCTTTTATGCGCATACCGCGCCGCCGCCTACGACTCGCCCGCGACAAGAAAAATCGCCGCAAAGTGCATCAGCGCTTTCGCCAGCGCATCTTTGAACGCGATCGCAAAGCTGAACTGGCTGCGCACCCGCAACCGCGCGTCGTGGTACTGACCGGCGCTGGCATCTCCGCCGAGTCAGGCATTCAAACCTTCCGCGCTGCCGACGGATTATGGGAAGAGCATCGGGTTGAAGATGTTGCCACACCAGAAGGATTTCATCGTAATCCCGATCTGGTGCAAGGATTCTACAATGCGCGCCGCCGTCAGTTGCAACAGCCGGAGATTCAGCCAAATGCCGCGCACAAAGCGCTGGCCGAACTGGAACAGGTGCTGGGCGACAACTTCCTGTTGGTGACGCAGAACATCGATAATCTCCATGAGCGGGCAGGCAGTCAGCGCGTGTTGCATATGCACGGTGAATTGCTAAAAGTGCGCTGTGAAAGCAGTGGCCAGGTGCTGGATTGGACGGAAGATGTTAAGCCGGACGATCGTTGCACCTGCTGCCAGTTCCCGGCCCGACTCCGTCCGCATGTGGTGTGGTTTGGAGAAATGCCGCTCGGCATGGAAGAGATTTATCAGGCGATTGAGAAAGCCAATCTGTTTATCGCCATTGGCACCTCCGGGCATGTCTATCCCGCCGCCGGCTTTGTGCATGAAGCAAAACTGCAGGGGGCGCATACCGTTGAGCTTAATCTGGAGCCGAGTCAGGTGGGCAATGAATTCGCGGAAAGCCAGTACGGCTTGGCCAGTGAGGTGGTACCGGATTTTGTGCATACCTTTCTACGCGGGCTGTATAAGTAAGACGATATCTGGTTAAGCACTTTGCGCTGAGAACGCTAACCTGAAGGATAATGATTTGACGCAACATGGCGCGCCTCACGCGCCATGATAATAACGCAGGTTCTTTAGAGGGATGACAAATGGATCAATTACTTGAGCGTTTTCTCAGTTATGTGGCCGTAGAAACTCAGTCAAAACCGCAGGCGCGTCAGGTGCCCAGCAGTGAAGGGCAGTGGACGCTGGCGCGTCAGTTACAGGAAGAGCTGATTGCACTGGGATTTGTTGATGTGTCCCTGAGCGATCACTGCTGCGTGATGGGCACTTTGCCCGCCAACGTTGACTGGCCGACCCCGGTGATCGGCTTTATCTCGCATATGGATACGTCACCGGATTTCACCGCTAAAAACGTCAATCCGCAGATTATCGAAAACTACCGTGGCGGCGATATTGCGCTGGGCAATGGCGATGAAATCCTCTCGCCGGTGATGTTCCCGATTCTTCACAAATTGATTGGCCATACGCTGATCACCACTGATGGCAAAACCTTGCTGGGCGCAGATGATAAAGCGGGTATCGCTGAAATCATGACGGCGATGGCGCGACTGGTGAAAGAGAATATTCCGCACGGCGCGATTCGTGTGGCGTTTACCCCAGATGAAGAGATTGGACGCGGCACCTCTCATTTCGATGTTGAAGGTTTTGCAGCGGACTGGGCGTACACCATTGATGGCAGCGATCTCGGCGAATTTGAATTTGAAAACTTCAATGCAGCAACCGCGATGGTGAAAATCACCGGCAATAACGTGCACCCCGGCAGTGCGAAAAACGTCATGGTGAACGCGCTGGATCTGGCGATGCGTTTCCACGCCGAGCTGCCAGCCAAAGAGAAACCGCAGTTCACTGACGGTTATGAAGGCTTTTTCCATCTGCATACCATCAAAGGCACGGTTGAGCATGCCGAGTTAATGTATTTGATTCGTGATTTCGACGCCGACAGTTATGAACAGCGTAAACAGCTGCTGGAAGAGATTGCTGCGCGCGTTGGGAAGGGGCTGCAGGCTGAATGCTCAGTGAAAGTAGAGATTAACGACAGCTACCGCAATATGCGTGAGAAAGTTGAGCCACATCCTCAGATTATTGAGCTGGCGCTGCAGGCGATTCGCGATTGCGGGATTGAACCGGTGGTGAAACCGATTCGCGGTGGCACCGACGGTTCTGCGCTATCGTGGAAAGGTTTGCCGTGTCCGAACCTGTTCACCGGCGGCTATAACTACCACGGTAAACACGAGTTCGCGTCATTAAATGTGATGTCGCAGGCGGTGGATGTGATTGTGCGCTTGTCTGCGCTGGCAGCAGAGAAGAAATAATATGAAAAAGGCCTGCTAAGCAGGCCTTTTATCAATATCTTACGTGGCAGCGCAGTCAACAGCGTCTCTGTCGCGGCAAACATCTGTGGCAAATCGCGCCGTGATAAAGAGGCGCGATTTTAGCGCAACAGATTACTCACCAAAGAACCAGTAGCCGCTGTTCACCAGCGCCGCAAGCTGTGCCAGCAGCGACGGATCGTCCAGCGCATCGCCGAAATCTTCCAGCGTTAACACCTGATTGTGTGCCAGTGCCGCCAGCACTTCCGGGTGGCTGCACGCCACGCGCTCGCCATTCACAAACACCGCATCGCCCAGCGTTAACACGCGCAGGCCACCAAGACGTGTCAGCGCATCGCCTTGCTGCAGCGCATCGTAAATCTCATCAGGCTGATACGGCGGCTCAGGAGGTGCGATATCCAGTTCGTGACGTGTCTGTGAGATAAACTCACCAAACCACTGATTAAACTGTTCTGGCTGATTAATGACATCCAGCATCACCTGACGAATCCCTTCAACTTCAGAAGGCAAAATCTGTGACGGGCAATCACGCGACGGCACATCCGGATCGCTGAAACGATAGCTGCCTAATTCGTGCGCCAGCATGTAATCAGCGAAGCCGCTAATCAATTCACGACCGTTAGGTGCACGGAAACCGACCGAATAATTGATGGCATTTTCAAGCGAATAGCCCTCATGCGGGAATCCTGGTGGAATGTACAGAATGTCGCCCGGCTCCATCTCTTCATCGATGATGGCATCAAACGGCTCAACCTGAAGCAGATCGGGATGCGGGCAGTGCTGTTTCATCGGCACTTTTTCGCCTACGCGCCAGCGACGACGGCCGGTGCCCTGAATGATAAACACATCATACTGGTCGAAGTGCGGGCCTACGCCGCCGCCCGGAACGGCAAAAGAGATCATCAGATCGTCCATGCGCCAGTCAGGCAGGAAGCGGAACGGGCGCATCAGGGCAGCAGAAGGTTCATGCCAGTGATTTACCGCCTGCACCAGCAGCGACCAGTTGCTCTCGCCGAGATGATCATAGCTTTCAAACGGACCATGGCTAACCTGCCATTTGCCGTTGTTATGGCTCACCAGGCGGCTGTCCACCTCGTTTTCCATCGCCAGACCCGCCAGCTCATCAGGAGAAATGGGATCAATGAAGTTTTTAAAACCACGCTTGAGCACCACCGGGCGTTTTTGCCAGTAGCGCTGAATAAAGTCGGGCCAGTTAATATCGAGCTGATAGTCCATACGAGTGTTCCGGTTAGGGCCATGAATGCAGGCAAGTATAACAGCCCGCAGGCCTTTCTACTCGCGGTGATGTTCAACTTCCTGACGCTGGAAAATCACTTCCATGCGGGCACCGCCTAGTGGGCTGGTGCTGGCGATCACCTTACCGGCGTATTGTTCGAGGATGTCGCGGACCACGGCTAAGCCAAGGCCCTGGCCGGGACGTAACGTATCGGCACGCTGACCGCGCACGAAGATCAGATCGCGTTTGCTTTCAGGAATGCCGGGGCCGTCATCATCAATAAACAGATGCAGTGCCTTGTCGGTTTGTCGTGCGCTGACCTCAATAAATTCCAGGCAGTATTTGCAGGCGTTATCCAGCACATTGCCCAGCACTTCCATAAAGTCATTTTGGTCGCCGATAAAGGTCAACTCGGGGGAGATATCCAGGGTGATTTCGACCCCTTTGCGCTGATAAACCTTATTCAGCGCCGAGCAAAGGCTATCCAGTAGTGCCGACACCGAATGCAGATCGCGCTGCAGCGGATTATGATCGGCTTGCATACTGGCTCGATGCAGGTAGTAGCCAATTTGTTGTGAAATACGGCTAATCTGCTCCAGCATCACTGGCTCGGCCTGCTCCACGGTGAGCTCCTTGCCGCTGCGCAGGGAGCGCAAGGTACTCTGCAACACCGCCAGCGGGGTTTTCAGGCTGTGCGTTAAATCAGACAGGGTGGTGCGATAACGCGTGTAGCGCTGGCGCTCATTGGTCAGCAGCAGGTTGAGATTTCGCACCAGGCTGCGCAACTCCTGCGGTGGATTGTCGTCCAGATTCTCGCGATGACCCGTTTCCAGTTCACGCACCTGCGCGGTTAAATCACCAATAGGGCGCAGGCTCCAGTGCGCGGCCAGCCACAGCAGCGGAATCACTAACAGCAGGTTTGCTGCCAGCACATAGCTAAACCATGACCACACCACATCCGAGTGCTGCAGTTCCTGGGGGATGGAATCCACCACGACGATGGTCAGTGCCGGTAAGTTGGTGGTGGCATCGTAACGGTTGACGGCGACCGAGTGGGTAAAGGTGTCGTTGTTGTCGCTGTCCAGTTGATGTAACCGCTCTTTGACCTCGGAGTTGTTGCCGATGGCGGCCAGACTGGTGCGATTTGTGGTGTCAATTTCATAAAAATCGGGCTTGAGCAGCCACTCACGCCGAATGTTTTTGCGGATGTCAGGCACATCACGCTGCTGCCACAGCAACTTGCCGTGTTCATCGTAGATGAACACCAGCGTCGGGAAATTGAGCGTCATCCGCTCTGGCTGGGCAATGGTCAGCTTATTGTTTTGCCATTGCGCCAGGGTGAAGAACAGGTTGCTCTCGCCGCGCATCACGCGATAGGTGTTTTTATCGAAACTCACCACATAGCCGACTACGGCAACCATGCCGTAGGAGAGCGATAGAAACAGGACAATAGCGGCAGTCGCCAGTAAAAACCGGGCGCGTAATGAGAAAGGACGTAAGCGATTCAGCCAATTCATAAATCAGAGATCAAAGCGATAGCCCTGGCCGCGCACGGTGTTAATCACTTCGGTCGGATGGAGCGCAAGAATCTTTTTACGCAGGCGCCCCATCAAAACATCAATGGTGTGGCTCTCGCGCAGTTCGGCATCGGGATAGAGTTGCAGCATCAGCGAATCTTTGCTGACCACTTTTCCGGCGTTGCGGATCAAGGTTTCTACAATGGTGTACTCAAAGGCGGTGAGTTTGACCGGTGCATCATTGACGGTGACTTCGCGACGTGACAGATCAACCTGGAACGGCGGCATCGCAATGATCTGCGAAGCGTGTCCACTGTTGCGACGCATCAGCGCCTGCAAACGTGCAGCGACTTCTTCGATATGGAAAGGTTTGGTGACGTAGTCATCGGCACCGGCTTCGAGTGCTTCCACTTTAGCCTGCCAGCCTTCACGTGCCGTCAACACCAGAATCGGTTGACGCACAGCATCGCCGCGCCAGCGACGAATCAACGACATGCCATCTTCATCAGGCAAGCCTAAATCGACCAGCGCAATGTCGGGAATGTGTTCCTGCAGGAAATAGTCGGCTTCTTTGGCATCTTCGGCAGCATCCACCTGATGACCCATTTCACGTAACTGCACGGCGAGATGATGACGCAGCAGTGCATTATCTTCCACAACCAGAACACGCATAGAATTTCCTTACCTTCAAACTCAGTGATGATGGCAAGAGTATATGTTAAGCGAGCTAAACAAGAGAACAACACTTGATTGTCATCGTTTGAACGACAGCAGCAAAAAGCGGCGAGCATTCATTCCGGACGCAGGCAACAAGGGATTGATGCACTGGCCAATTTGCTGTTGCTCGGATGCCTGAGGGGAAAAAAGGGTGTGCCCGCAGGCACACCGTTAATAATTATTTTAAATCATCAACCATCTGAATGGCGCGGCCGAGATAGTTGGCCGGTGTCATCTGCTTCAGACGCACTTTCTCTTCTTCCGGCAGTTCGAGACTGTCGATGAAGGCCTGCATACCGGCTGCATCTACACGTTTACCACGCGTCAGCTCTTTCAGCTTTTCGTATGGCTTCTCGATACCGTAGCGGCGCATCACGGTCTGGATCGGCTCGGCCAGCACTTCCCAGTTGTGATCCAGTTCGTCCAGCAGACGATCGCGGTTCACTTCCAGTTTAGAGATACCTTTCAACGTCGCCTGATAAGCGATCAGCGCATAGCCCACGCCGACGCCGAGGTTACGCAGTACGGTAGAGTCGGTGAGATCGCGCTGCCAGCGGGAAACCGGCAGTTTGCTCGCCAGGTGCTGCATCACCGCATTCGCCAGACCGAGGTTGCCTTCAGAGTTTTCGAAGTCAATCGGGTTCACTTTATGCGGCATGGTGGAAGAGCCAATTTCGCCCGCGATAGTTTTCTGCTTGAAGTGATTCAGGGCAACGTAGCCCCAGATATCACGGTCAAAGTCGATCAGAATGGTGTTGAAACGTGCGATGCAATCAAACAGTTCCGCGATGTAATCATGCGGTTCGATCTGAGTGGTGTACGGGTTCCAGGTGACGCCCAGTGAGGTAACAAACTGCTCGCTCAGCTGATGCCAGTCTACTTCCGGATACGCAGCGATGTGGGCGTTGTAGTTGCCGACCGCGCCGTTGATTTTGCCCAGCACTTCGATTTTGCTCAATTGACGCAGCTGACGTTCCATACGGTAAGCGACGTTAGCCATCTCTTTACCCATGGTGGATGGCGTAGCGGGTTGGCCATGCGTACGCGACAGCAGCGGGATATCGCGATATTCCTGCGCCAGACCTTTCACCGCATCGATAATTTTGTTCCAGAAAGGCACGATGACGTCACGGCGAGCGGTTTCAAGCATCAGCGCGTGAGACAGGTTGTTAATATCTTCAGAAGTACAGGCGAAGTGGATGAACTCGGATACCGCATGCAGCGCAGGGACATCAGCCACTTTCTCTTTCAGGAAGTACTCAACCGCTTTGACGTCGTGGTTGGTGGTGCGTTCGATGGTTTTGATGCGCGCCGCGTCTTCTTCGCTGAAATTGGCGACAATGGCATCAAGGAAAGCGTTTGCGTCAGCATCAAATGCAGGAACTTCCTTGATCTCTGCGGTCGTAGCCAGTTTCTGTAACCAGCGAACTTCAACCTCAACGCGGAATTTCAGCAAACCGTATTCGCTGAAAATGGCGCGCAGCGGGCTGACTTTATCGCCATAACGGCCATCGACAGGTGAGACGGCGGTCAGAGAGGATAATTCCATCAGTGCAACTCCTGAATCGTTAACAAATTAGGGCAGGGCGGCGCTTAATACGCCGGGCCCAACCGGGATAAAATGGTTTTGGCTTCACGCAGCAAACGCTGACGCGAGAACATCAGCTGCAGGCGGCCACCGCCAACCTGCTGCCACAGCACAGCAGCACGAATACCTGCCAGTAAGGTGGCACGCACTTTACTCTGTACCTGAGAATTCTGTAATACCTGCGGCGAACCGGTGACCTGAATGCGCGGACCCAGTGGGCTAATGACATCGACATAAATCCCTGCCATGGCACTGGTGATGGTTTCAGATTCCAGCTCGTAATGCGCGAGTTGGCGATCAAGCTGCGCAATACGCTGAGAAAGGGTGTTCAGCGCCGCGCTGTTGCCGTGCAATTTGCGCTCCAGCACCATCATACTCAGGGTGTAACGTGTCAGTTCGGCCCCGGCACCCTGGCGGCTGCCGCTGTTCAACACCGCCATCAGCGATTCCAGGCCGAGATGCAGATTCGCTTCATCATTGCCAAATACCGCCAGCGTCGAGCCGGGGTTCAGATCCAGCAGGCTGCGCAGCGACACGGTTAATGCGGCATTGTTGCAACTGCCCTGATGCGCTAATTGCTGCACCAGATGCGCGGACTGACAAATACCCGCCAGCGCGAGCGTTATCTCATAATAGTTCTTGGCCACGCTTAACTCCTGTCATCGCGTCGGCAGCGCCGACCTCAGGCTTCTGCCAATGGCAGGCGCTGTTCAATAATGCCGCCGCCGAGGCAAACATCACCCAGATAAAATACGGCCGACTGGCCAGGCGTGACGGCCGCAACCGGCTCGTCAAAACGCACTTCAATACGATTGCTATCGAGCGGAATGATTTCACAGGGAATATCGGTCTGGCGATAACGGGTTTTCACCGTGCAGCGCAGCGGGGCCGTCATCGTTTGGCGATCAACCCAATCCAGTTGCTGAGCGACCAAGCCCACAGACATCAGGCGTGGATGTTCCGCACCCTGAGCCACCACCAGGCGATTGCGTGCGACGTCTTTGTCGACCACATACCAGGGATCGTCATTGCTCTCTTTGCGACCACCAATACCTAATCCTTTGCGCTGACCCAGCGTGTGATACATCAGCCCCTGGTGCTCACCGACAATCTCACCCTCAACGGTTTCGATTTCGCCCGGTTGTGCAGGTAAGTAACGACCAAGGAAGTCGCGGAATTTGCGCTCGCCGATAAAGCAGATGCCGGTCGAGTCTTTTTTCTTCGCGGTGATCAAATCCAGTTCTTCAGCGATACGGCGTACTTCAGGCTTCTCCAGTTCCCCCACCGGGAACAAGCTTTGCGCAATCTGTTCATGGCTCAGGGTGTAGAGGAAGTAACTCTGATCTTTATTGCCGTCGAGACCGCGCAGTAACTGGCTGGTGCCATTCACATCGGCGCGGCGCACATAGTGACCGGTGGCGATGAAGTCTGCACCGAGATCTTCAGCCGCGAATTCAAGGAAGGCTTTAAATTTGATCTCTTTATTGCACAGAATATCGGGGTTTGGCGTGCGGCCCGCTTTGTACTCTTCCAGGAAGTGTTCGAACACGTTATCCCAGTACTCAGCCGCGAAGTTGATTTTGTGCAGTTTAATGCCGAGTTTGTCACACACGGCTTGAGCGTCAGCCAGATCATCAGCGGCGGTGCAATACTCCTCGCCGTCGTCTTCCTCCCAGTTCTTCATGAACAGGCCTTCAACCTGATAGCCCTGCTGTTGCAGTAACCAGGCGGATACGGAAGAATCGACGCCGCCGGACATCCCGACGATCACTTTTTTCTGGCTGTTGTCAGACATGACGCACTCTTAATTACGATAAAAACAGGCGGCGCATTCTATCATGCCGAAGCCGGGCGCGCACCTTCGTGAAACGGCCATTGGAACGGCGCCACCAGTTGCAGCGGATAACGTGCGCCTTGCTGCCACAATCGTACACTCTCAGCGACCAGCGGTGAACGCAGGCGATTCGCCGTCAGAATCTGCTCTGGCAGCAGCCACCAGCAGCAATCGATGTCGCGATCGTGCGGGGACGTCTCGCATTTTTCTGGCAGATCGAGGCCAAACAGGAAACGCACAAAAGGTGTATCGTCAGGCGCGATCCACTGCTGCACACCGAGGAAATACTCAGGTTGAGCGTCAATGCCGGTCTCTTCAAACAACTCACGCTGCGCCGCTTCTAAAATCGTTTCATTGGCTTCGAGATGGCCCGCCGGCTGATTCCAGGTAATACGGCCATGAACACGCTCCTCGACCACCAGCAATTCGCCTTGTGCCTGCACAATGCAGGCTACGGTTACATGAGGTTTAAACATCCTTCCTCCGAATTTGTTAACTAAAAGTTATTGAAAAAACCTGTTTTAAGCTTCTGCATTCACTTCGCGCCACTCACCCAAGGCTAAATCGTCGAGCTGATAATGGCCCATAGCAAAGCGAATCAGGCGTAAGGTGGGAAAACCAATATGCGCCGTCATGCGCCGCACCTGACGGTTACGTCCTTCGTACAGGGTGATTTTCAACCAACTGGTCGGGATCGCTTTACGCTCGCGGATCGGCGGCTGGCGCGGCCACAGCCACGCTGGCTCGGTCACTAATTCCACGCCAGCAGGCAGCGTGGGTCCATCATTGAGGGTGACGCCGTTGCGTAACAGGGATAAATCTGATTCCTGTGGTGCACCTTCAATCTGCACATAATAGATTTTTCCGGTGCGCTTTCCGGGCTGCGTAAGTTGCGCCTGTAGCGCGCCATCGTTGGTCAGAATCATCAAACCTTCGCTGTCGCGATCGAGGCGGCCGGCGGCATAAACGTCGCTAACCGGCACGAAATCCTTGAGCGTGCGGCGTCCCGCTTCATCACTGAACTGCGGTAAAACATCGAAAGGTTTGTTAAAGAGTATGACGCGTCGCGGTCCTTTTGGACGTGTGTCACGGCGCACGGGCTGGCGTGCTGCGGTGTTTGGACGCTTATCCTGGTGAATTCGTTGAGAAGTTTTTCGCATGGGCTTTGCAGTCAGAAACAATCGGCGCATTATAACGCGAAACTGCGGTGATTGGCGTAGCGGAAATATTCAAGTAGTATTGACCCGCATCTTACAAATCATTAACAAAAAATCGCTCGAAGGAGAGGTTGATGGAAAGCAAAGTAGTTGTTCCGGCGGAAGGTCAAAAAATCACCCTGGTTCAGGGCAAACTCACTGTTCCGAATAACCCAGTCATTCCTTACATCGAAGGTGATGGCATCGGCGTTGATGTTTCCCCTGTTATGCTGAAAGTGGTTGATGCCGCTGTGAAGAAAGCCTACAACGGCGAGCGCAAAATTTCCTGGATGGAAATTTATACTGGTGAGAAATCAGTAGAACTTTACGGCCAGGACGTCTGGCTGCCGCAAGAAACCCTCGATTTAATCAAAGAGTACCGCGTTGCCATCAAAGGCCCACTGACTACGCCAGTTGGCGGCGGTATTCGTTCTCTGAACGTGGCGCTGCGTCAGGAGCTGGATCTGTACGTGTGTCTGCGTCCGGTTCGCTACTACACCGGCACTCCAAGCCCGGTTAAACGCCCAGAAGATACCGACATGGTGATCTTCCGTGAAAACTCAGAAGATATCTATGCGGGTATCGAGTGGAAAGCGGGCACGCCAGAAGCGGACAAAGTGATCAAGTTCCTGCGCGAAGAGATGGGCGTGAAGAAAATTCGCTTCCCTGAGCAGTGTGGTATCGGCGTGAAGCCGTGCTCTGAAGAGGGCACTAAACGTCTGGTGCGTGCTGCGGTTGAGTACACCATCACCAACGATCGTGACTCACTGACCCTGGTTCACAAAGGCAACATCATGAAGTTCACCGAAGGCTCATTCAAAGACTGGGGCTACCAGTTGGTGAAAGAAGAGTTCGGCGGCGAGCTGATCGATGGCGGTCCATGGATGAAGTTCAAGAATCCAAACACTGGCAAAGAAATCATCGTTAAAGACGTGATCGCTGACGCCTTCCTGCAGCAGATCCTGTTGCGTCCAGCAGAATACGACGTTATCGCCTGTATGAACCTGAACGGTGACTACATCTCTGATGCCCTGGCGGCACAGGTTGGTGGTATCGGTATCGCACCTGGCGCGAACATCGGTGACGAGTGCGCACTGTTCGAAGCAACCCACGGTACTGCACCTAAGTACGCGGGTCAGGATAAAGTGAACCCAGGTTCCGTTATCCTGTCCGCAGAAATGATGCTGCGTCATATGGAGTGGTTCGAAGCCGCAGACCTGATTGTTAAAGGCATGGAAGGCGCTATCGCTGCTAAGACCGTGACCTATGACTTCGAGCGTCTGATGGATGGCGCTAAACTGCTGAAATGTTCAGAGTTTGGTGACGCGATCATCGCGAACATGTAATTTCTGCCAGCCAGAAATTGAGACGGGAGCCCATGGCTCCCGTTTTTTTATGCGCTAAGTTAATCGGCCTGCTGTTCAACGGATTTGGCGGATGACGCATGCTGCTGCGACAAGCGCCAGAAATCATTGCCGCCCGGATGCTGATACATGCGCAGGCCAAACTGGCCGACAATCGCATAGATATATTCGAAGATCGCTGACTGCGAATTCTCATACTCCACCCAAAATATCGACGAGGTGAAGCAATAGACTTCTACCGGCAAACCTTCCGGCGAGGGCTTCATGGTGCGCACCACGATATACATATCCTGCTTAATATCATCGCGCTGCGACAGCCACGCGGTGAGATATTTGCGGAACACCGTCAAGTTGGTCATGCCGTTGTCAGCAAACCAACGATCGCCCACTGCATTGCTGTCACGGCCATCCATTAACGCTGACAGCTGTTCGTTAACACCGCGAATCTGGCTCATCTGCTGAATGAGTTCGTGATCGAGAAAGCGAATCGACATTTGGTCGAGGTGGAAGCTACGCATAATACGGCGCGCGCCGGAGGAGAACATCGCCTGCCAGTTGGTATAGGTTTCGGTGAGGAAGTTTTTCGTCGGGATGCGTGACAAAGTGTTATCCCAGTTACGCAGCGTAATGGTGTGCAGTGCAATATCAATCACTTCGCCGCTAATGCCTTTATCCGGCATCTCAATCCAGTCACCAAGTTGCAGCACATCGTTGGATGACACCTGAATATTCGCCACCAGCGACATTAAGGTGTGCTGGAACACCAACATTAATACCGCAGCAACCGCACCCAAACTTGAGATAATAATCACTGGCGATTTATTCGACATAATGGCCAGAATCATGATCGCCGAAATAATGTGCACCAGGATCTTGCCGACCTGAATATAGCCCTTGATCGAGTGATTCTTACGCTTTGATTTGCGGGAGTAGGAGTTGTTAACAATCTCCAGCACTTCTGTGAAGAACAGCGACAGATAAACAAAGAACAAAATGCCGCAGATAGTCTTAATAGCAATCAGCAGATGCTCGGGCAGATCTGGCATAAACTGCAGCAGGTAATAGACCGTGATCACCGGAATAAAGTTTGAGAGCTTTTCAGATAGCCGCACATCTTTATCAAGTGGAACCTGTTTTTTGTGTGTGCTGAAGAAGACCTTGCGCACCACCTTCACCACAAAGAATTTGCAGATCAGATGCGTCACCATCCCCGCAATCACCAGCAGCAGCAAGCTAAAAGTGGTGGATAGCAGGGTGTTACTCTCAATAAATTTCTGGATATCGCTTAAATAATTCATATTCACAACATGCCTGACAACGTTGGCGGGGATTCAATCACAAACTGTGATCATACTGTATGCGACAAGTGCGCAATTTCTTAACGGCGGTTCGCGGCTGACAATACATTTCGCAAAACTTTGAAACAGATAGCATCCATGAACCCCTCGTCGTGCCTTTTGTGGCAAAACCCGCTATGTTCTGCGCTTCAGATTCTGGAGGTGGTATGCAAGGTGTCATCAAATTCGTTAAGGGCTGGTTGCTGTTTTCGCTGCTGTGGGGCATTTTCATGTGGTTCACTTCGTGGCAGGCGCAGGGTGAGGCCATCAGTATGGTGGTGGTGAAAAGCTTGTACGCTGGATTGATTTATCAGGCATTGATGACCATGGTGGCGCGCTTCAAAGTACGCCGTTCACAAGCCTGATTGCTCACATCTTCCCACACAGCTTTGCGCAGCACTGACGCTAATTTGCACTCTGTCAGGCAATCTGGCCCGACTCAAAACAGTGTGGGTGGAAGTGAAGATGGCAAAGACGTCATTAGCGGCGTGGTTCTTTTTACTGGTGTCATTTGGCAGCTGTGCGCAATTACCTGACGTGCCAGTGAATATCACTGTGCACCAGGGGCGTCATCTGGATGTGAATAACAGCACGGCTGATGTGGCAGAGACGCCGGATGAACATATTCAGGAAAGGTTGGATGAGGCCGGTCATCATCAATAAGCGTTGGGGCCAGGAAGGCCCCCCATCGCCGCTTATTTCCTGCCCAGCAGGAAACCGACAATAATGCCGATGCTGGCCGCTACCGCCAGGCCAGTTGCCGGATTATCACGTACCGATTTGACCACGCAATCTGCTGCATCCTGCACAGCATAACTGGCTTGCGCGGGATAACGACGCGCGGCACCTTTAGCCTGATGTTTGCGAGAGCCGGTCCATTCCCCGATTTTTTCTTCAACTGCGCCCGCTGCTTCATTCAATTTTGCTTCCGCTTTATCAGTCATGATGACTCCCTGCTGGTTGTGAATATTACGATTCAGCGTAGTCACAGATTTTCAGACCAGCAACCCGCAGGCCAACGAGGTTGTAACAGTGGTTTGCAGGATTGTTGAACTCTGTCCAGGCTTAAACGAAGTAGCAGGCCTTTTGATTTGCGGAAATCAGGCCGTGTCACACTGGGAGGAGAGATGAAACGTGATGTATTAAGTGAAGACGATTACGATGAAGTGTGTCGGGTCATTGGCGACGCGGTGATTGTCCTATCCGAATGTGGCCACGAAACTAAACGCGCTGAAATCACCGATTTATTGCAGCGAACCCGCCATCATCGCGCGCATGATGAACGCGACGAACAGCGGATGCTGGAGCATGCGATTCGTCTGGTCAAACCCTAATCCCTAAGGGTGTCACGAGACGCCCTTAGGGATTGCCGCGATAAGCCGGATACCAGGTCACCAAAAAATGGCGAAGATGATCGAAACACCACTCGGCATCGTCGGCTTGCTGACAATAATAGCGAATGGTGACTTTCTCATAGCGCATATGACGCTGATGCAAAGGTGACCAGCCCCAATCCAGCACGGCGCGGGCGTAATTGACCAGGGTGCCGCTCTGCATGTTGTGCTGCTTCTCTTGTCGGCTCAGATAGAGTTCAAATGCCTGATCCAGACTTTGCGTCTCCTCACTGCTGCCACTCGATAGCGCCGGGCGCAATGCCACATCGATAAATCCACACACGCCATCGTCACGCTGCTGCCAGTCACAGGCCAGGGTCATGAACACTCCATCCTGCAGATTCACCTCTTCCAGCAAACGCCGTAAATTTTCGGAATGTTTACCCGCTGAGATTTCGTCGATGCGATCGGTCTGCAGCGTGAGGTCAAATCCACAAGGATTCACCGAACCATCCGCGTTGGTGGAAGCGGGGAAGGGGAAATCGATGTAGCCGTTATTGTCCAGACTCTTTTCCATAGTACAGGTCCGCAGCGTGAGGAAGCCTGACAATAAACCATCTTTCCCGGCTAAGCACGTTTAAGGGCACGTCCAGGTAATCATGGTGTTCTGATAAGGGTTGATCAGACGGAATTGCTTATCTGACAGCCGCTGAGCGGTGAAGCCCTCAGGCGTCACGGCAGAAGGGACATACTGGAAGCGATCGCTGGAGTGCAATGTGCCACTTTTCACCGCCACGCCATCACGCGTGACCGTAAAGGCATTCACCAAATCGAAAATGCGCGCCTGCGTCTGCCCCATTGATTGTCCATAAATGGTCGCGACTTCGCCCGGGCAGTCGACACCTTTGGGCGTGGAGCTGCAACCAGCCAATAATAAAAGGGTGAGTACTACCGTGATTCGCAACATGATCCTGTCCTGGTTCGATTCCTTGTTTGCAGTGGCCCGTCAATGCCCACTGATATGCTGATCATAGCAGGTCTGGCACCGCTTCCCATTTGTCATTTGCTTAATCGTTAAGCGGTAAGAATGTAAAGGGGTGACTTTGGTAGCAGATAAACGTTATTCTTGCCAGCGTTGCGCATCAGGTAAGCAAAACAAGGGCAAATCTATGAAAGAAGAAGAAGCCAGTTTAATGATTCTTCAGCACGCGATTGATAAATTAGAAGCCGACAAAAAAAAGCAGGTAATGAACTGTGTAGCGGCCATACAAGAAGTGATGCAAGGCTTCGATCCGGAAGATGCGGGTCTGGCGTTAATGTTAGTTGCCGCACAGGTTGCAGCAGAGTAATCCCTTTCGGTCATTCCTTCCCCATCCGTTTGCGATGGAAATCCATGCAATATAGCTGCTGCTCAGTCGATATCGGCTGATGCGCAGCAATTGTTCTGCACAGATTAATCTTTCTCCTGGTTCACATTACTGCGCGCTGTGCTAAACCTGACAGTGAATCCAAAAGGAGGATGAGATGAAAAAGACATTGCTTTTAATCGGTACTTTTAGCCTCGGCCTACTGCTGGCGGGCTGCGCATCTGATCACGTCATGCACACCACCGATGGGCAGACCATTGTGGTGCAGGGTAAACCGAAAGTGGATGAAGATACCGGCATGATTACTTACAAAGATATTGATGGTAAAGAACAGCAGATAAACCGTAATCAAATCAAAGATATGAACTCGGTTAACTAACGTTTCCTTTACCCTTCTATCCTTGCAGGCCCGTACTCAACGGGCCATTATTCGTCTTCTCGCTTTTTTCTGTGTTACGCTTCTCTGCATAAAACCCAACGAAATCATCATCTAACCTCAGCGGAGATCCCAATGAAGGCGATAGCTATTGCCGTTGGCTTAATGGCGTGCCATATCGCGCCGGCCTGGAGCGAAACCGAATTTCAAATTACCTGTCCGGGGCGCCCGACCATGACGGTATCGCGTGCGGAATACGGTTTAAGTACGCTGATGTGGCCAACACGTCATTTTCAAATTGCAGCAGGGCAACAGCGCACGCGTTTGCAAGGCGGGGATAAAGTGGCGATCACGCGTTTTCGTAATGGCGATCAGCTGATTGTGAACAAAAACAATGACGATACGTTCTTTGTCTATGCCGATAGCGATAAACTCATCCCCTGCAATCGCACCGAAAAACGCGATGCGGAAATTCTTTCGCTGGAACGTTACGACGATAGCCAGCGCCCCAATTCATAGTTGCCTGTCAAAGGAGAAGACGATGCAATTAAGCGTAACCGACACCGTCACAGCACAAGATCTGGATGACGTCCGTCTTGGCCTCACCGAATATAACAGCCGCTTTATCGATCCCAGTGAGATGCAGGCGATTGGCGTCTTCATTAAGGATGCTTCTGGCCGCAAGCTGGCCGGGTTGACCGGTTCCACCTTTGGTAACTGGCTGCGCATCGACCTGCTATGGGTCGGCGATGCGTTACGTGGGCAGGGCGCTGGCACGCAGTTGATTCAGGCCGCCGAAACAGAAGCCCGCGCCCGTGGTTGCCTTTATGCGCAGGTTGATACGGCCAGTTTCCAGGCGCGCCCGTTCTATGAAAAGATGGGCTACACCTTACGCTTTAGCCTCGATAATTATCCGCGTCTGCATCAGCGTCATTACCTCAGTAAATCGCTGTAACTAGATCAGTGGCTGCTGGCGTAAATCCAGCGGCGATTGCTCTGCCTCATCAATCGCCGCCAGCCAACTCTGCAAATCGACTTTGGCCCATGATAAGTGACCACGCGTGGTACTCATCAGCACGACATCCGGGCGCAGCGCGCGGTACAGCTCCAGTGATTGCTGTAACTCCAGCGGATTACTCTCCGGTACCAACACGCTGATCCAGCGGTTGTAGTCACAGGTCAAGGTATCGCCAACGAACAGATAGGTCTGGCCCAGCGGGGAGTGATAAAGGTAACTGCAGCTGCCCGGCGTGTGGCCGGGTGTGGGCAGCAGATGGAAATCACCAAAGTGGCTTTCCTGCTGAATGAAGGTCTCATCAGGTTCGACAATCAGACTGACGGGCCCCAGTGAACGGCTGTGGCAGTAGAGCGCACTGTTAAAACGCTGCTGGATCGCCACGGCGCCGGGCGCGGCTTCATGCCAGTGGGTGAGGTAGTGGCGAATCACCCCGCCCGCATCATTGAGAAACTCATGATCGAGCGGATGCTCGACACGGCCGATGACCAGATTGCCGCGCGGATGGCGCAGCATAAAGCCATGCATCATTAAATCTTGCGCCGTCTCTTCGGCGGGAAATTCCGGGGTGGAGATCCACAAATCTTCGTACAGTGGCTTCAATGTCGGTCTCCTGCGGCAAAACGTTAGCGCAATGTCGGGTGGCCGGTGAAGGCAAGCTGTGCTTCGCCCTGTTCAAGCTGTAAGGTGGCGCTGGCACCCAGCGGCAGCGTGACGGTGTCGGCATCGTGGCCAAACGCCAGTTCGCTGATCACCGGTAGCTGATATTCATCGCGGATGCGTTGCCATACGCTGGCAAAATCGAAACCATTGTCATAAGCCGACAGTGACGTGCTGGTGAAACTGCCGGTGATGATCGCCCGCTGGCGCGCCAGAATGCCGCTCTGTTGCAGTTGAATCAGCATACGCTCTATGCGGAAAGGATGCTCATTCACATCCTCGATCACCAAAATGCCGTTTTCAATTTGTGGCATCCAGGGTGTGCCGATCAGTGAGCAGATCATCGCCAGATTGCCACCCCACAAGGTCCCTTGCCAGCGTCCCGCATCCGGGCTGTGGGTCTGCCAGCCTATGTTGACTGTAGGAGAAGAGAGCGCCTGCCAAAAGTGTGACAGGGTAAATTCGGATAATGCCTCTGCGCCGAAGTTGCCGGCCAGCATCGGGCCGCTGAAGGTCACCAGCCCGGTTTGCGCCAGTAACGCCAGTTGAATCGCGGTAAAATCACTGTGTCCACAAAGCGCGATAGGTTGATTGAGCAGCCGGCGCTGCAGACCGACATAATCAATCTGATCCAGCAAACGCGAGGCACCGTACCCACCGCGCACCGCCAGCACAATATCGGGCAGCGTGCTCAGTGTTGCCAGCTGGTTCACATCATTCAACCGTTCCCCGTCTTCGCCCGCAAAACGCTGGAAGCGGCGTGTAATCGCTGATAAGTTGTCCAACTGATGTCCCTGAGCCTGTAAACGACTCACTGCACGTTGGGCCGCATCCTGATTATGGCAATAGCCGGAGGGGGCGATCAGACGAATAGATCGGGGGGAAAGCATAGCGTTCATCCTGATTTAAAGTGGCATGCCGATGATGGCGAAATCCGTTACCGATGTCACGGCAGCACAAGGTTTTTTACGTATTTAGGATAAACGGTAATTTTGCATTGCGCTGCGCCAGGTATGATAGCTTGCGCCAACTCTATTGCGGAACCAAAAATCAGTGAAAATTCGACTACTTATGCTATCTGCGCTGTTGCTCGCGGGCTGTGCCAGTGAGCCAGAAAAAACGGTCGTGCCAGAGAAAAATACGCCATTAACCCAGGCACCACCGTCGAAAGTGAATGATGCATGGTCAATGTTTACCGAAGATGCCGCCAGTCATTATGGCGTTGATGAGAAGTTAATCAGCGCCATTATTAGTGTCGAATCCGGGGGCAATCCCACCGTTACCAGCCGTTCAAACGCGGTAGGGTTGATGCAGATTAAAGCCTCAACGGCGGGGCGTGCGGTGTATCGCACTCAGGGACGTCACGGTCAGCCGACGTCTTCGGAATTGCGCGATCCAGCGAGAAATATCGATATCGGTGCGGCATATCTCAAGCTGCTGCAGGATTCTGAGTTGGCCGGTATTCGCAATCCACTCACGCTGCGTTATGCCACCATCGTTTCTTACGCCAACGGTGCCGGTGCGTTGCTGCGCACCTTCTCACGGAATCGCGATCGGGCGATTGCGATGATCAACTCGATGACGCCGGACGAATTCTATCAGCATGTGCAGGATAAACATCCGGCGGCACAGGCACCACGTTATCTGTGGAAGGTCACAACGGCCTACCGAACCATCGGGTAAGTTGTCTTTGCGAAGCGCGGCTCGTCAGGGCCGCGTCTTAAGGTGCCCGGTTAAATCGGTCATTCCATCAGCAATCGTGCGGTGGGATAATCCACAATCAGCACTTTCACATATCCACCGCGCAACGCTCCGCGAATCGCCTGGGCTTTCTCTTTGCCGCCCGCCAGTGCCACCACTTGCGCACACTGTTTAACCTGCGCCAGCTCCATGCCAATCACCGGATCTTCCTCGGCGTTCAATACCGGTTTTCCGTCAGCATCAAAATAATGCAAACAGATATCGCCCACCGCACCGCGCTCGGCCAGCGTGCGCAGCATCTCGCCGTCATAGTAGTTGCCGGAATTGCGTAGCAGCGCGGAAGGCTCAAGATCGCCAATGCCGACAATCGCCAGATCCACTTGATCAAACTTTTCCAGCACCACGGCCACGTCTGGGTTTACTGATAAGCGTTGACGATCCTGCACTGAATGCTCAATCGACTGCGACGGCAGCAGCCAGGCCGGACAATCCAGCAGCGCCGCAAGATTCTGCGTCAGGATGGTGGCCTGCACGTTGCCGTTCGCACCCACCCCACCAAGCAGCTGGATCACGCCTTTGCAGGGCGCACTCAGCGGATGCAACGCGTCCACCATCGCGCGAATGGTGCCACTCCATGATGAAATGCCGATCAGTTCATCGGCGCGCAGGCGGGTTTCCAGATAGTGCGCCGCCGCTGAACCAATCGCCTGTTTAATTTGCAGCGCGGAAGCCTGATCCGGCACATCGACCACAATCACCTGTGGCAGCTGATACTGCTGCTCAATCGCCTTCTCCAGTTCGGGATAGACATTGGCGGGTGGCACCACGCTGATTTTCACTACGCCTTCTTTCACGCTGCGATTGAGGATGCGTGACACAAAGGATTGCGACAGCTTCAGCAGTTGCGCAATATCGGACTGCTTCATGCCTTCCACATAATAAAGCGTGGCGATTTTTACCATCAGCCGCTGTTCGTCCTGTTTTGCCATGGTTTTTTCTCTCTCTTAACCTGCCTGGTATTGTTAATCAGGCTGTCTTAAATAACAACGCAGAACATTTTGTGATCGTTTTCGCTTTTTCAGGATCGCGCGATGGACGAGTTCAGGAAGCCAGCGCATAGTCATTATGCATATAAAATCGCAATTGAATATATATTCAAGCGGAGAAAAATCAATGAAAGCTTCTGTCCTCAAAATGACCCTACTGGCTTCACTGATGTTAGCTTCAGCGGCAACGCTGGCGGCAGAAAAAGGCTTGATTGCTATCATCACGCCTTCTCACGATAACCCGTTCTTTAAAGCTGAAGCCGATGGCGCGCAAGAGAAAGCCAAAGCGCTCGGTTACACCACGCTGGTGGCCTCGCACGATGATGACGTGAACAAACAGAACCAGCTGATCGAAACCGCCATCGCGCGTAAAGCCAAAGCGATCATTCTTGATAATGCCGGTGCTGACGCCACCGTTGGCCCGGTGCAAAAAGCCAAAGATGCCGGAATCCCCACCTTCCTGATTGACCGCGAGATCAACAAAACCGGCGTCGCCGTGGCGCAGATTGTCTCTAACAACTATCAGGGCGCGCAGTTGGGCGCAGAGAAGTTCGCTAAGTTGTTGAACGGCAAAGGCGACTACGTTGAGCTGCTGGGCAAAGAGTCGGATACCAACGCGGGCGTGCGCTCACAGGGCTATCACGACGTGCTGGATGACTATCCCGATATGAAGATGGTGGCGCAGCAGAGTGCCAACTGGAGCCAGACCGAAGCCTTTAGCCGCATGGAAACCATTCTGCAGAAAAATCCCAACATTGTCGGGGTGATTTCCGGGAATGACACCATGGCGCTGGGGGCAGAAGCCGCGCTGAAAGCCGCCGGTAAAACCAACGTAATTGTCGTGGGCTTTGACGGCAGCGATTACACGCGCGATTCCATCATCAATAAAGGCAACATCAAAGCCACGGTGCTGCAACCAGGCTGGGATCAGGCACAAATGGCGGTTGAGCAGGTGGATTACTACCTGAAAAACGGCAAAGCGCAAAAAGAAGAGAAGCAGCTGATGGATTGCGTGCTGATCGACGACAGTAACGCCGCGAAGCTGAAAAACTTCAACCTGGCGAAATAAGACGGAGGTCGGCATGAAGGGAAAAGCAGCAACCGGGCTGATGGTTGGGCTCTTATCGCTGATATTGACCGCCTGCACCGTGGTGGATCTCGATGCAAACGGCAATCCCATCATGCCGAAAGATCCGAATGCCAAACCCGGCTACAGCAACCAGACGCCACAGCAGATCGCCGAATCGAGCTGGGCCAGCCGGGTGCAGCAACCGGCTGAGAAGCAGGCGCTGAGCTGGGCGGATATGGAAACCAAAAGTCATACCGTCAAGGCCGGGGGCAGCGAAAGCGTGTTTGTGCGTGCCGGAGGAACCGTCACCGCCTTTGATAACAGCAACGAACGCGAACGCAGCCTGACTGTCACCATCAATGGCAAACCGGTCAAGGTGTTGATTGGGCCGGTACTGCGCAGTAATGCAATTCGTGATGCGGCGGGCTATCGCTTTGAAGAGTTCACCAATCAGGTGCAATACGCACAGCTGACTAAAGCGTTGAACCGCCATGCCGTCCAGCAGCTACCGCCGGTGGATGCCAGTTGGGTCGGCAAACCGGTGCAGGCGCTGTTAGCCGTCAGTATGGAGCCGAATCAGGTGAATGACGTGGTGGCGATTCAGTTGCAGCAAGGGAATCCATGATGAGCGATGAAATCATCCTGCAGGCCAAACAGATGTCGATGTTGTTTCCGGGCACCCTGGCGCTGGATCGTGTCGATTATCGCGTGTGGCGCGGCAAAGTGAACGTCATCATCGGTGAAAATGGGGCAGGTAAATCCACGCTGATGAAGATCCTCGCCGGGGTGCAGCAGCCCACCAGCGGCGAAATGTTCCTTAACGGCGAAAAAGTGGTGTTGAGCAGTACGCGAGACGCCGCCCGCCACGGTATCGGCATGGTGCATCAGGAACTCAACCTGTTCGAAAACCTCAGCGTGGCGGAGAACATCTTTCTGGGACGGGAAATCCAGCGCGGCATCAGCCCGATTAACGAAGCAGAACAGAAGCGACGCACGGCTGCGTTATTGCAACGTCTCGACCAGCCAATTTCACCGGACGAGATGGTCGGCAACCTGAAAGTGGGTCAGCAGCAGTTGGTGGAAATTGCCAAAGCGCTGGCAGAAAACGCCGACATCTTAATTCTGGATGAGCCGACCTCGGCGTTGAGCAAAACCGAAGTGGAGATCCTGTTCCGGGTGATCCGCGAACTGACGCGGCAGGGGGTTTCCATCATTTATATCTCACATCGGCTGGAAGAGCTGATGGCGATTGGCGATGTGATCACCATCCTGCGCGACGGTCGCTTTCAGGCGGAAGCGAAGGTCAGCGACATCGATGTGCCGTGGATCGTGCGTGAAATGCTCGGCAGCGAACCGGTGAGTAACTTTCTGCCGCCTAATCGTCAGTTCGGGGCGGCGGTGCTGGAAGCCGAGCACATCACCTGTGTCAGTGCCCATGGCAATACGCTGGTGGACGATGTCAGTTTCAATGTGCGCGCCGGGGAGATCGTCGGCATTTATGGCCTGATGGGCGCGGGGCGCACCGAGTTGTTTGAGTGCCTGCTCGGCAGCCAGCGCAACTATCTCGGCAAACTGTGGCTGGACAGCAAACCGTTACCCACACGCTTGCCAACGGCCGAACGTATTCGTATGGGCATGAGCCTGGTGCCGGAAGATCGCAAACGGGCCGGTATTTTCCCGGTCTCCTCTGTGGCCAGCAATCTCACCATTGCCAGCCTGTGGCGACGTTTATCGCATCGCACCGTGATCGCCGAACAAGCTGAACGCGAAGCGGTAAACAGTACGGTAGGCAATCTGGCCATCAAAATATCGTCACCCGACGTGGCGATCAGTGCGCTGAGTGGCGGCAACCAGCAGAAAGTGGTGATTGGCCGTTCATTGCTCACCAATCCACGTTTACTGCTGCTGGATGAGCCCAGTCGGGGCATTGATGTGGGTGCCAAAGCGGAAGTGTTTCGCATGATGGTGAAACTGTCAGAGCAGGGCATTGCCGTGGTGTTCTCCACCTCCGATTTAAAAGAAATTATGGCCGTCGCCGATCGCATTCTTGTGATGTCTGGCGGCAAGTTGACAGCTGACCTGCCGCGCGCGGAAGCGGAAGAGGCGGCGCTGGTTAAAGCAAGTGCACAGGGGTTCTGAGCATGAAAAACAATGGCGCAATGGCGCTCGCTTCGCCAGGTAAGGTTTTCAACTCGCGTGAAGGCATGATTCTGCTGCTGTTAAAACTGCGCACCTTTATCGCGTTGTTCCTCATCGTCGGCTTCTTTGCCATCACCGTGCCGGATTTCCTCGCCGTGGGCAGCATGGTGATCATGGTCAAACACATCGCCATCAATGCGTTTCTGGCGCTCGGCATCACCTTTGTGATTATCACTGCGGGTATTGATCTCTCCATCGGTGCCACGCTGGGCCTGTGCGGCATGATTGCTGGCTGGTTGATTACCAAAGGCATTGTGTTGCCGATGTTTGGCATCGCCATTTTTCCCAGCGTTTGGGTGATTGTGCCCGTGGTGTTAGTGGTAGGTGGACTGATTGGCGCGGTGAATGGCTGGATCATCACCAAATACAACGTGGCCCCGTTTATCTGTACGCTGGGCACCATGTACATCCTGCGCGGGGCGGCGATGCTGACCTCTGGCGGCGAAACCTTCCCCGGCTTGCAGGGCAATCCGCTGCTGGGTAACACCGGTTTCGACAAAATCGGTGCGGGGTATTTTCTCGGCTTACCGTGGGCGATCTGGATGATGGTGGTGCTGGCGCTGGTGATTGCCTATGTGGCACGTCGCCTGCCGTTTGGCCGTCAGGTGTATGCGATTGGTGATAACGAGCGTGCGGCAGAACTTTCCGGCGTCAAAGTGAAGTCGGTGAAAATCTGGGTTTACACCATTTCAGGTTTCTGTGCGGCGATTGCCGGCATTGTGGTCTCTTCGCAACTGGTGGCCAGCCATCCGGCGAACGGCACCTCATTCGAGATGAATGCGATTGCGGCGGTCGTGCTGGGTGGTACTTCACTGGCTGGCGGGCGCGGCACCATTCTCGGCACGCTGGTGGGGGCATTTGTCATCGGTTTCCTCGCGGATGGTTTGATCATGATGGGCGTCAGCGAGTTCTGGCAAATGGTGATCAAAGGCATCGTGATTATCGTGGCAGTGATCATCGATCAGATGCAAAGCCGCATGCAGCAAAAGGCCGCCGTGGTGGCGCAGAAGGCATTGATTCAGGAAGGTGAGGCCAAAGGTTAATTGTTACCCGTCATAAGCCGAGCCGCAGGTGCGTCGGTTGCGCTTGCTCACCCCAGTCACTGACCTGAGTAAGCTTCTGGGGGATTGACGAGCTGGCCGCCTTCCCGCAACTCAGCTTATTCAGGGGAAAAATCCGGGTAAATTTTTTTACCCGCTGTGAATATATATTCAATAACGCTTTAAAATGCAGAGGTGTCTATGAATCCTTTCAAATATTCGGTGGCGGACCTGGCAGCGAAAGCGCGCGCTGTGCGTCGCCGCATCATCCAGCTCAATGCCGGTAGTCCGGCGGGTGGACATACCGGTGCCGATCTCTCTCAGGTCGAAATCCTGACGGCGCTCTATTTCCGCATCCTGAATTGCGCACCGGATCGCACTAACGATCCGCAGCGTGACATTTACATCCAGTCGAAAGGGCATGCGGTCGGCGGCTATTACTGTGTGCTGGCGGAGGCGGGTTACTTCCCAACCGAATGGCTGCCCACTTATCAGCATTCGGATTCACATTTGCCGGGCCATCCGGTGCGGCAGAAAACGCCGGGCGTGGAACTCAACACCGGTGCACTGGGCCACGGCTTACCGGTGGCGGTGGGTATTGCGCTGGCGGCGAAAAAAGACAACAGCGACCGCCGCATCTTTGTGGTCACAGGCGACGGTGAACTGGCCGAGGGCAGTAACTGGGAGGCCGCGTTGGTGGCGGCGCACTACAACCTCGATAACCTGGTGATCATCAACGACAAGAACAAACTGCAGCTGGCAGGGCACACGCGCGACATTATGAACACCGATCCGCTGCCGGATAAATGGCGAGCCTTCGGTCTGGAGGTCACTGAATGCAACGGTAATGACATGGCTTCCGTGGTGGGAACCATTGAAAACCTGCCACGTAACGGCAAACCGCAGGTGATTGTGGCGCATACCGAGAAAGGCTTTGGCATCTCCTTTATTCAGGGCAAACCAGAGTGGCATCACCGTGTGCCGAAAGGGGAAGAGATCGAAATGGCACTGGAGGAATTAAAAGATGAGTAATGCAAAACACCTGGCCACGGTGATGGTGGAAGCCTTTATTGACGCGGTAAATCGCGGTGTGGATCTGGTGCCGGTGGTGGCAGATTCCACCTCAACGGCAAAAATATCGCCTTTCATTAAGGCGTTTCCCGATCGGTTGGTGAACGTTGGCATTGCGGAACAAACGCTGGTGGGCACGGCGGCCGGTCTGGCAATCGGTGGAAAAGTGGCGGTGACCTGTAATGCAGCTCCGTTCCTGATTTCGCGCGCCAACGAGCAGGTAAAAGTGGACGTCTGTTACAACAATACCAACGTCAAACTGTTTGGCCTGAATGCCGGTGCCAGTTACGGCCCGCTGGCCAGCACCCACCACAGCATTGATGATATTGCGGTGATGCGTGGCTTCGGCAATATCGAGATTTACGCGCCATCCTGCCCGCTGGAGTGCCGCCAGATCATCGATTATGCCCTTGCGCATGTGGGGCCGGTTTACATCCGTCTGGATGGCAAGGACCTGCCTCAGCTGCACGATGAAAACTACCAGTTCCGTCCGGGCCAAATCGACGTGTTGCGTGAAGGCAACGACATCGTGCTGGTGGCGATGGGTTCCACCGTGCATGAGGCGGTGAGTGCGGCCGAGCAATTACAGGAACAGGGAATCAGCGCAGGTGTGATCGCCATTCCATCAATTCGTCCCTGCGATACCCAACGGCTGCAAGAGCTGTTAAAGCATTATCCGGCGGTGATCACCGTAGAGGAGCACAATGTTAACGGCGGCGTCGGCAGTCTGGTGGCCGAAGTGCTGGCTGAAGGCGGCTGCGGAATTCCGCTGTTACGTCTGGGCATCCCCGATGGTCAATACGCGATTGCTGGCGATCGTGCCTCCACGCGCGCGCATCATGGTATTGACGCCGCCAGCGTGGTGAAGAGTGCAGTGCGCATGTGTGCAGGAGCGTAAACATGGCGGGTCCATTAATACTGGCAATTGATGAAGGTACCACCAACGCGAAAGCCATAGCGGTGGACCGCGCAGGCAACGTGGTGGCGCGCGGCAGCCAGCCTCTGACGCTAGCCCATCCGCAGCCGGGATTGGCCGAACAGCATCCGCTGGCGATCTGGCAGGCGGTGAAACAGGCGATTGAAAGCTGTCTGGCGCAGTGCGGCGGAGCAGAGGTGGCCGCCGTCGCGATTAGCAACCAGCGCGAGTCGGTGCTGATCTGGCAGCGCCGCGACGGGCAACCGCTGACGCCGCTGGTGAGCTGGCAGGATCGTCGTTCAGAAGCTTTTTGTCGTGATTTACGCATGGCGGGTAAAGCGCCACGCATCACCGGCTTAACGGGCCTGGCGGTCGATCCCATGTTTCCCGCAGGCAAACTCACCGGGATGCTGGCGACGATTCCAGATGGACTGGCGCGTGCGCAGGCCGGTGAACTCTGCATTGGCACTGTTGATAGCTGGCTCAGCTGGCAACTTAGCGGCGGCGAAAGTTTTATTACCGATCACGCGAATGCGGCCCGCACCCAACTCTACAATTTGCACAGCGGTGACTGGGATGAGGAACTGCTGACGCTGTTCCATATCCCGCGTGCGGCGCTGCCAAGTATTGTGCCCTCCGCCAGTGCGCAGGGTGTTGTCACGGTACAGGACATCGCCGGACTGAAAGCGGGTACGCCCATTTTGTCGCGCATTGGCGATTCCCATGCGGCACTGCAGGCGCAACGTAGTGCGGGTGAAGAGGTGGTGAAAGCCACTTACGGCACCGGTTCATCGCTGATGATGTCAATGGCCACCCCCTTGCTGACCGAAAACGGCCTCAGTACCACGGTGGCGTGGCACGATGGCACGCTGCGATTTGCCTTTGAAGGTAACATCACCCATACCGGTTCAGGCGCGGCCTGGCTGGGACGCATGCTGGGCATCAGCGATCCGCGTGAACTGACGGCGATGGCGCAACGCAGCGAGCATAATCAGGGCATCTATTTCGTGCCTGCATTGTCAGGCCTGGGCGCGCCCTGGTGGGATTTGAAGGCGCGCGGCATGGTATGTGGCCTTACCGATGCCGCCACGCCAGAGGTGCTGGCGCGCGTGGCGCTGGAATCGATCACCTTCCAGATTGCCGATGTGTTCTTCGCCATGGAGCAGGCCAGTGGTGTGCAGTTACCCGCGCTCTGTGTGGATGGCACGGCAACCGAAAACAGTTGGCTGATGCAGTTGCAGGCAGACGTGTTGCAGCGGCCGCTGAAACGTGCCCCTACCGCTGAAGTCTCCGCCCTGGGTGCCGCGCTGCTGGCGGGGCGTTCATTAGGTTGGTGGCAGCAGGGCAGTGATATGCAGGCGTTGCAGGGGGGCAGCGTGATTGAGCCGCGCAGCGATCGCGCGACCATTATGCAAGAGAATTATCGCGGCTGGCTGGAAGCGGTGGCGCGTTGTCGTTATCAACCGCATTAGCGTTCAGGCGGGGTAACCGCCTGAACATCGCTCACTAACGTTGTGCCGTCTGGGGTGAGGATTCATTGGAGGCATCGCTGAGATTAATCCGTGGTAATACACCCCCCGTAAACTCGACACGACGCATTGGGAAAGCAAAACGAATCTGCTTCTGCTCCAGTTGCGCCATCAGCTGGAGGTTAATTTCCTGCTGGATGTCCATATACTTGTTGTACTCGGCACTGAGCACGAAGTAGACCACTTCAAATGTCAGCTGCGACTCATCAAAAGCGAGGAAATGTGCGCGGTCAAAACGAGTATCCGGCACATCCTGAATGATCTCCTTCACCATGCTACCAATTTGTCGCACTTTCTCAGCAGGCGTACCGTAATTAATGCCGAACTTAAACACGATGCGACGCTGCTGCATGCGTTTGTAATTGTGGATGGTCTGCTGCAGCAAAATGGTGTTCGAGCAAACGATCTGTTCCCCGCTCAGGCTGCGCAGCCGGGTGGTTTTCAGACCAATGTGTTCGATTGATCCCGCCACATCGCCAAACACAATAAAATCGCCATGCTCAAAGGGCTTGTCAAAACCAATGGCCAGCGAGGCAAACACGTCACTCAACACCGTCTGAATCGCCAGGGCGATGGCAATGCCGCCGACGCCGAGGCTGGCAACCAGTGCGGTAATATTGATGCCCATGTTGGACAGGATTGCCAACATCATCATCACCCACACCACCACCCGCAGCAGAATGCCGAGGATCACCGTGGTCACCGGATTGCGCACGTGCAATGGATCACGCAGCAAACTCTGTAGCCAGAGCCGGATGCCACAGTCAATCCACATGGTCATTTGCAGAATAAAGGCCAGGAACCAGCCGTGTGCAATCGTTACGCTCCAGCTGGCGGGTAGGTCGACAAATCTCAGTGCAATCAGTAATGAGAAAATCAGCAGCAAAGGCTGGCTGGTGCTGCGCAAAATTTCCACCAACAGTGTGGTGACGCGGTGATTCCGCTGCTCGCTGTAGTGCGCAATACGGTTGGATACAAAGCGGATGAGGGTACGTAATAGCCAATACATCATCAAGGTACCGAAGACGATGATGGCGCTGTTTATCCAGAAGGTTTGATTGAGAAAAATGAGTTGTAAACGATGGGCAGAAAGCCAGTTTTCCATTGGGGAGATTCTCCTTGCTGGGAGGCGATAAAAAGTGAAAGCAAGGAAAGGATAGCCTGGCTGGCGCCTTTTGTGGCGCCAGCAGGGAATTACTGGAAGCGATTCGCTTTGTCGCGCGCCAGACGCTCCAGCGCAAAGATCACCTGCTGTAGCTGGCGTTCCTGCACCGGCTCAATGGCGGTAAAGCGGAAGCTGAGTCGAGGGGTTGTGCGGGTTTCATTCTTGCTGGTGACGGTGCTGCGCTCGCCAATATTCAGCAGCTGTGCCGTGACCTCAAAATGACCGTATTCGCCCAACTCCACACGCAGATTTTTAAAGGTGTCACCGCGGTTCAGACCCTCTGGCAAGCTTTCGTCCAGCAAGACACCTGCACCGCCGAGAGAGAGATCCTGCAAACGAAAACGCGCCTTACTGCCATCCGGCCACTGCGTATGGCAGTAAAACACTGGCTCCATTGGGGCGGAAACACGGAAAAACTCACGACGCTGGATCTGCCACAGCAGTTCAGGCAGTGGGGCAGTGAAAGCCGGTAAGCCTTCGAACTCGGTGCGCTCCAGTTTGATCAAGCCAAACTCGACTTTTGCCCCCTGCGTTTCTGCCGCGATATTCACTTCGCCGCCCTGCAGCGCTAAATCGTTGTCCAGTGCATTGCTGCCGAGATCGAAGATCACGCGATCCTCATCGGCATCCAGCATGCGACTGATAAATTGACCGCGCGAAAAACTGACCATTAATGGGGTCTGGAAACGCAACAAATCCTTCATTACGTTTAAAACAGCAAGGGTGCCTCGTTTGAGATATTGTTCGTTATCGGCGTCTTTCACATCCTGCTCCACTTATCCGATTGTTATTATCACGGGTGACACGGCTATCGAACTGTTATCGACGGCCTGACAAAAAGCTTTAGCCTGCTAACTAATTTTTACTGTGATGTTCATCAAGCAGATTAAAAATATCCGACTATACTAATCGCAGTGAACACCTTGATTCATAACGTAAGGAGCAGTAAATGGGTATTCTTTCATGGATTATTTTTGGTTTGATTGCCGGGATCATCGCTAAATGGATCATGCCAGGTAAAGATGGCGGCGGATTCATCATCACTGTGGTTTTAGGGATCGTCGGCGCGGTGGTTGGCGGCTGGATCAGTACCCTGTTTGGCTTCGGTAAAGTTGACGGTTTCAACTTTGGCAGCTTCGTGGTGGCGGTGATTGGTGCCATTGTGGTGCTGTGGATCTACCGTAAAGTGCGTACCTAGCAATACACTCTGATTTAATGAAATCCGCATCCCCAACGGGATGCGGATTTTTTTATGGCGGTTAGAAGTCGTAACCCACGGTGGCGGTAATGGTCCGCTCCGCACCGCGATAGCAATAGCCGGTGCCATAGCAGGCGGCGAGATACTTTTTGTCGGTCAGGTTATTGGCATTCACCTGCAGCCAAGCCCCTTTCAATTGTGAATCCCACGCACCGAGATCGGCACGTACGGAAGCATCAAACAACGTTACCGACGGCAAACGTGTGGTGTTTTCGTTATCGGCCCACTGCTTACCGATATAACGCACGCCTGCGCCGGCGCTCAAGCCGTAATCAAACTGATAGTGACCCCAGAATGACGCCATGCTGTTCGGCGTGACGTAAGGCGTATGGCCATCATTCCCGTCAACGGAATCTTTGAAACGCAGATGGTTCAGCGTGTAACCGGCGATGGTGCTGAGTCGCGGCGTCAGCTGGTTGCGGGCTTCCAGCTCAATACCCTGTGAATGCACTTTGCCGGACGGAGTAAAGGTGCTGTCTACCACGTTGCGGTTCGCCACATCGTTCTGCGTCAAATCGTACAGCGCGATGGAGTACATATCGCGCGTGCCCACCGGCTGGTATTTCACACCGGCTTCATACTGCTCGGAAGTGGTTGGCTTCAGCTGATTGCCGTCTGGGTCGGTCAAAGAAGCCGGGGTAATCGCCTGGCTCCAGCTGACGTAAGGTGAAATACCGCTGTCGAACGCATACAGCAGCGCAGCACGGCCGCTGACGTGGTCATCCTGGCGACGGCTGGTGCCATTATTGGAGACGATGCGATCGTAACGACCAGAGAGATCCAGATGCCAGCGGTCGAGCTGCATTTCATCCTGCAAGTAGAGTCCGGTCTGATAATAGCGACGCGTTTGTTCGGTCCAGCTGTAATCCGGCATGCTGCCGACCGCTTCGCCCGTCCAGGGGTTTAATGAACTCGCATAGCCACTGGCTTTACTCAAATCATTCTTATAACGGTGGTATTCGGCACCGAGGATCACCCGATGCTGCAGCGCGCCGGTGGCAAAATCGGCCTGCAGACGGTTATCGTTGGCCCATGCGCTGAGCGAGGAACGTTCACCGGAGTAGTAGCGGGTCAGCAGGTCCGGGTTAGCGGCATCCCAGCCAATCTGATACACCTGATCGAGATCGACATTGGCGTGGCTATAGCTGGCGGTGGAGTATACAGACCACACTTCATTGAAGCGGTGCGAGAAGTCGTAGCTGTAGATCTGCTCGTGGCGCTTGAACTGATCCAGCGCGCTGTCGCCCTCATAGAATCCATCACTCAGCTTGCGGCCATTATGGCTATAAAGCGTGCCTTCAGCGGGCACGGAACCGTGATAACCGCCGGATGGATCTTTTTGCAGATAGGCACGCAGCACCAGACTGGTGTCTTCGCTGGGTTGCCACAGCAGCTGTGGCGAAATCGCATATTTTTCTTCACGGGTGTGATCGTACTGCGTATCGCTGTTACGCGTGATGCCGGTGAGACGGAAAGCCCACTGATCGTTAATCGCATTGGTGTAGTCAAAGGCGGCGCTGTTGGTGGCGTTAGTGCCGGTCGACAGGCGGAAATGGCCCTCTTCAGCAAACTGCGGCCGCTTGCTCACCTGATTGACTAATCCGCCTGGTACGGTCTGGCCGTAAAGTGCGGAGGAGGGGCCTTTGATCACATCAACGCGATCGAGGAACCAGTTATCTACCTGCAAGATGTTGAAGCTGCCGCCATCACTCATGATGCGCAAGCCATCCAGGAAGGTGTTGTCGACATCGCCGCCATGAAAACCACGTAGCGCGATGGTGTCATAACGCGTAGCGGCACCGCCAAAGTTGGTGAATACGCCCGGCGTATAGTTCAGTACCTGATTGAGATCCTGCGCACCCTGATCCTCCATCTGCTGACGTGTTACCACCGAGATGGACTGCGGCGTGGTGATCAGCGGCTGATCGGTTTTACTGCCGCCGCTGCTGCGGGTGGCGAGATAGCCTTGTGTCGGTGAGTTGGCGCTCTCCTGCGGTTGCGCGGTGACCACGATGGACTCTTCAGCGAAGGTTGCGGCAGGGAGGGCCAGAGCCAGTGCGCAGAGCACGCGGGTACGATTAAGGGTAAAAAGCGTCATCGGAAATCCTTTAACGGGAAGCAGAACAAAGCAGCACTCAACCGGCAATGCCGAAAATTGAGAATACGATTAAAATTAAGAGTGAGAATTATTATCTTTTAGTGGGGTGTGTTTCAAGTTGTTAATGTGAGTGAAAGAGATTGTGAGGAAATGAACAGGAGCGGTGGCGTAGCGAGCGCGGCTTTATGTGAGAAAAGGTTTCATGATGCAGTCATACCATCTGTCGCGGTGCGCGATGGTGTGTAAAGCTGAGGTGATGACTTCGCTGTGTTCAGTGCTGGCATCGTATGCCTGAGATTATGGCATTGAGCACCTTAGCTTTAACAGCGCGAACCGATTGCGCTGCTACCGTTTGACAAACAAAGCAGTAGCAGCGGTTTTATTTAAAGTAGAGGGAGAGGGTTATTTACCCGCACTCAGCGCGGGCATATTCGGGATATCTCTCGCGTTATTGCAGGTTTTGTCTTTCGGGCAGTATTTATCGAGCAATTTGAGCGTGACGCCATTGGTCCAGCCGAAACCATCCTGCAACGGATATTCACCGCCGCCACCGCCGCCCAGTTGCGCGCCTTCCACCACATACTTCTCAACCAACTTGTGCTCTTTGTCGTAAGTGGCCTGCACGTTCTGCAGGAAGCGCTGACCAATTTCCTGCGCCAGCTTGGGTTGCTTGTAATGTTCCAGACCTTCCACCGCCACCCATTGCAGCGGCGCCCAGCCATTTGGTGCATCCCATTGTTGACCATTGTTCACGGTGGTGGTCACCAAACCTCCCGGTTTCAACAGCTGTTTCTCCACCGCTTTGGCAGTGCGGTCCGCCTGTTTTTCACTCGCCACCTGCATATAGAGTGGGAACAAGGTAGCGGCGGTCAGCTGCGGATGAATGTGTTTTTTCTGCCAGTCATAGTCGGCATACCAGCCCTGTTTCTCATCCCACAGATAACGATTAATCGCTGCCTGACGTTTCTCAGCATCGGCTGCGAACTGTTTGGCTTTGTCATCCTGCTGTGCCAGCTTCGAGGCTTTGGACAACACCTGCTCCAGATGGAACATCAGGCTGTTGAGATCGACCGGTGCCAGTTGGGTGGTGCGGATCGAGGCCAGATTATGGGCATCGGTAAACCAGCGAGAGCTGAAATCCCAACCAGAAGCCGCACCGGCACGCAGATCGCGATACACCTGCTGTTTATTGCGATCGGGCGCTTTGTTGGCGGTGTTCACATCGTCGAGCCAGGACTCGGTGCGTGGGGCATCACGCTCGTCCCAATAGCGATTGAGTAGGGTACCGTCGCCAAGTTTGATCACGCGCTTGCTGGCCTGACCGGCAGCGACTTTGTCGCTGTCCGCCATCCAGTAGTCGTACTCTTTCTGCAACTGCGGCAAATACTGACGGTAAACGTCATCACCTTTGTGGGTGGCCAGTAGATCCACCATCAGGCTAAAGAAAGGTGGCTGCGAACGGCTGAGATAATAACTGCGGTTGCCGTTGGGGATGTGGCCGTATTTATCCAGTTCGGTGGCGAAGTTATCCACCATATCCTGCACGCGATCCCAGTGTCCGCTCTCGGCGAGGCCCAGCATGGTGAAGTAGCTGTCCCAGTAATAGACTTCGCGGAAGCGGCCGCCGGGGACCACATAGGGTTTCGGCAGTGGCAACAGGGAATCATACTGGCTGGCGGTCGGTGTCGATCGTGTCAGCACCGGCCACAGGCCGTTGATATGTTCACGCAGGCTTTGTCCTGCAGGCGGCACGTATTTGTCCTGCTCTTTAGGCAGGATGAAATTAGCGTCCACGAAATGCTTCAGGTCGAAATTGCGCTGGCTCTTTTGCATCTGCCAGTCCGCCAGTATCGAGGAGGGATTGTACTTCGGTACCGCATCGGCAAAGGTTTTCTGATCCGGATAAAATTTTGCCTGCTGTACCGCATTAAACAGAGGCCCCAGGCGGATATCGGGCGGCTGTGGCTGGCTGCTTAGCATTCGGCTGGTATCTTCCGCCTGCGCAACAGAGGCGCTGGCCAGCAGCGCCGCGCTCAGTAAGAACGTCAGTGGCGCGGGGGTGAATTTGACATTTTTTATCATCGGTTTTTCTCCTTGTCCGAAAAGGTGGTGCGCTAACACATTGACCACCCGAACAACTTTAGTCGCTAACGTGCCGCTTAGCCGCCTCAAGCCATGGAAATGTGAAGCCGCGGGAATTAATCACGCAAGAAATTGCATTAACCTTAAGGTTTTTGCTTGCCCTGAAGCGCTATTTGCCTGAGGCTGAAGGAAAAAAAGGAGAGCTGTATGGAGATCATCTGGTATCACCCGTCGCAAGCCCCCGATCGCTGGCTAGCGGGACTACGTCAGCGTTTACCGCAAGCCAACGTGCGCTACTGGCAGCCAGGCGACACGGATCCGGCGGATTATGCCATCGTGCGTTCGCCACCCACCGAGATGCTGGCTGGTCGTCCATTGAAAGGTGTGTTTGCCATGGGCGCGGGCGTGGACGAAATTCTTAAGCAACTGCGCGCCCATCCTGAAATGCTTGCCTATGACGTGCCGCTGTTTCGCCTCGAAGATACCGGTATGGCGCGTCAGATGCAGGAGTATGCGAACTGGTGCGTGCTGGGCTGGTTTCGCCGCTTTGAGGACTACCGCCAGCAGCAGCAACAGGTAAACTGGCAGCCCCTCGACACAGCAGACCGCGCCAACTTCACCATCGGCGTGCTCGGTGCGGGCGTACTGGGCAGTAGTGTGCTGGAAAGTTTGCGCCAGTGGGGCTTCCCGCTGCGTTGCTGGAGCCGCTCGGCTAAGCAGATTGAAGGCGTGCAAACTTTCCACGGTCGCGATCAGCTGGATGCGTTTCTGGATGGCACTCAGGTGCTGATCGATCTGTTGCCCACCACGCCGGAAACCACCAACCTGATCGATGAAAAGTTGCTGCGCGTGTTACCACAGGGTGCCTTTTTCCTCAATCTGGCGCGTGGCGCGCATGTGGTGGAAGCCGATCTGCTGGCCGCATTGAACAGCGGGCAACTGGCGGGCGCGGCGCTGGATGTGTTCCAGACCGAGCCACTGCCGGCGGATCACCCGCTCTGGTCTCATCCACATGTCACATTGACGCCACATACTGCGGCTATCACGTTGCCCGGCGAGGCGATGGATTTCATTGCCGGTGCCATACTTGCTCTGGAGCAAGGGGATCAGCCGGGTGGTTTAGTTGATCGTCAGCGCGGTTATTAATTCACATTGAGTCAGGAGAAGAGGATGTATCCCGTCGATTTGCATATGCACACCGTTGCCAGTACCCACGCATACAGCACACTGCATGACTATGTGGTGCAGGCGAAGCAGAATGGCCTGAAGCTGTTTGCTATCACCGATCACGGCCCGGATATGGCGGATGCGCCGCACTACTGGCACTTCGTTAATATGCGTATCTGGCCACGCGTGATTGATGGCGTAGGCGTTTTGCGTGGTATTGAAGCCAACATCAAAAATCAGCAGGGTGAAATTGACTGCAGCGGCCCGATGCTGGATGCGCTGGATCTGATTGTGGCCGGTTTCCATGAGCCGGTGTATGCACCGCGTGATAAAGCGCATCACACGGAAGCGATGATTGCCGCGATGGCCGGTGGGCTGGTGCACATTATTTCGCATCCTGGCAACCCGAAATTCCCGGTGGATATCCGCGCCATTGCCGAAGCGGCCGCGCATTATGATGTGGCGCTTGAGATCAATAACTCCTCCTTTACCCATTCGCGTCCGGGCAGTGAACCCAACTGCCGCGCCATCGCTGAAGCAGTGCGTGATGCTGGCGGGCGTCTGGCGTTCGGTTCAGACTCTCACACCGCCTTTACCCTTGGTCATTTCGAACACTGCATCCGCATCACACGCGAAGTGGATTTTCCCGAGGATCGCGTGTTAAATGTCACGCCGCGCCGCCTGCTCGATTTCCTCGAACAGCGAACCGGTAAGCACATTGCTGAATTTGCGGACTTTTAACTTTTAGCCTCAAGGAATTCTGTTGCATGAATGAGTTTTCCATTCTCTGCCGCGTCATCGGCTCGCTGTTCAACCGCCAGCCACAAGATCCATTGCTGGTGCCGCTCTTCACCATGCTGCGTGAAGGCAAACTGAAGGCTCAGTGGCCGCTGGAGCAGGATGAACTGTTAACACGTCTGCAGCAGAATAGCGATCCGCAGGCCCTGGCGGCGGATTACAACGCACTGTTCGTCGGCAGCGAATGCAGCGTACCGCCTTATGCCTCACAGTGGCCAAACGGCCCGCAGGAAGCGGATGTCCGTGCGTTCCTCTCTTCACGTGGCATGCCGTTAAGCGACGCGCCAGCCGACCATTTTGGCGTACTGCTGCTGGCGGCCTCGTGGCTGGAAGATCAGTCCGCGGAGGATGAGTTTGCTGCGCAATTAGCGCTGTTCGACGACTATCTGCTGCCGTGGTGCGGCGCGTTCCTCGGCAAAGTGGAAGCCCACGCGACCAGCGCGTTCTACCGCACGCTGGCCGCGCTGAGCCGTGAAGCCATTCAGGCAATGTACGACGAGCTGAACGAAGGCAACGACGAAGAAGCCTGATTACCAGCTGGCTGCGCTGCTGCCGAGCTTGACGCCCGGCGTGGCGCAGATCATCGGCGTGCCGGGCAAATACGCAGCGGCACGCAACCTTTCGGCAATCCCCCACGCATTGATCTCAACTGTCGGCAGGGCATCGTCGTGCTGCGCGGTAATGCCATGCTGCGGCTGTTGCGGTGACGCGCCAAACTGTTGCAATAGCCTGGCGGTGCGCGCCAGCGATAGGCGTGCCTGCCAGCCAACATGATTTTCCCGACGCTGACGCATCCCTTCCAGCACAGCAGCGGCCATCATATAGCCAGTGGCGTGATCGAGTGCCTGCACTGGCAGCGGTGTCGGTTGGGTGTTACCACGCCAGACCATGCCCTGTTCGGCAATGCCGCATCCCATCTGCACCAGACTGTCAAAGCCGCGACGATTGCGCCATGATCCGCTCCAGCCCCACGCATTGAGACTGACATCCACCAATCCGGGCGACAGTTTGCGCCGTGACTCGGCATCCAGCCCCAGCTTTTCCAGCGCATCCGCGCGATAACCATGCACCAGCACATCAGCGTGTTTGATCAGATCGCGCAGCTGCTCAACGCCCGCTCTGGATTTGAGATCGAGCCGTGCGCAGCGTTTGCCGCAGGTGATCTCCTCCTCCAATGTTGGCTCTTCCCAGCCGTAAGGATCGATACGTAAAACCTGCGCGCCAAGGCTGGCGAGAAAACGCGTGGCGACCGGCCCGGCGATAATGCGCGTCAGATCCAGCACACGCACGCCGAGCAGCGGACGAGCAGGCGGCAGTTGCCAGCCGGGCGTGGGCGCATCCCCCGTGGCCTGTTGAGCGATCAGCGCTTCACTGCTGACGGCCATTCCTTGTGGGTGCTGCAACCACTGTTGCTCACTGCGCATCTGCGCAGCACAGCCGCCAGCCTCAATCACGGCCTGCTCCAGCGCGGCGGCTTGCCACTGAGACACCCGTTGCGCTAATGCGGCGCGGTCGGCGTGTTGGCCGAGCACCTGCTCCATGGCGGCACGATGATGCGGGGCGTTGGTGTGCAGACGGATCCAGCCATCGGCGGTGGCGTAATCGCCTGCAAAGGGATCCCAGAGCGCGGCGGGTGGACGATTTAACGGCGTGAGGCTGTGCTGAAACCAGCGAGAGGCGAGTCTTACATTGACGCTGACCGGGGCCGATTGCCCGAGTAAATCGCTCACTGCCTGGCTTGCCAACCCGATGCTGGTGGCGGCCAGTTCACTGACGGCAAACGCGGAAGAAAAGGTATCGGGCTGGAGAAAGCTGAGCGCGGGAAGGGGGTCCGCGCCACGCAATCCTTGCCACAGTTGCTGCCATAACGCGGCAGTAGATTGAGTATCCATATTGAGTCTCCGGAAAACGCGCGAGACTCAAGCATAGCAGAGAGAATTTAACGGCGGCGCAGGCGAGGAAAGCGCGCGTGCATGCGCAGATTACGCAGGTTGATCACCGCAATGGCGGTACCGAGCACCACCAGAGACGCCCCGAGAATTTTGAAGCTGTTCATGCTATCGCCCAGCACAAATACGCCCATCAACACGGCTAGCACGGGCGTGAGCAGCGAGTAAGGCATGATTAAGTTGACGTTGTACTTTTTCAGCAACGAATACCACAAGGTATAAGCCACAATCGAGGAAGCCAGCGCGCTGTAAAGAATACCAAACCAGCCGCGCCAGCCCGCGTGACTTAAGGCGTAAAACTGGTGCGATTCAGTGAGCCAGGAAGCGGCACCGACAATCGGCACGGCGAGGAATGAGATCCAACCGGTGAGCGTCAGCGGTTTTATCGGCGGCGATTTCTTCACGATCATATTGCTGATGGCCCAGCCAAAGGCGCTGCACAGCAGTATGCACAGCACCCACCACGCCGGAATCGTTGGGCTGCCGGAGAGCACCGCCACGCCACTTAACGAGACCGCAATGCCGAATAACTGCACCAGGCGCAACTTCTCTTTTAGCACCAGCATTGCCAGCAACATGGCAATCGGCGTACCAAGCTGCACCACAATCGCCCCGGTGCCGGCATCGGTGAAGCGCATGCCGACAAACAGCAGCGAGAAGTGCATAAAGCCAAAGGTGAAGGCAAGGGTGAGCAGCCATGGCAGCTGTTCGCGCGTAATGCGGCAGAACGGCACCAGTACAATCGCCACCACCACAAAGCGCATCCAGGTGAGGAACAGCGGTGGAAGTTCCAGCAATCCCCACTTCACCGCCACGTTATTGAAAGCCCAGATGGAGACCACCATCAGAACCATAAAGAAATGCCGCACTGCCACAATGTCATCCTTCACATGAAAGGGGGGTAATCACTGGCTAATCATGGCACGAAGCCGTGCATTTCTGTGACATTGTGCAAAAATATTTTTCGCTATGGCATGAGCTTATGCAGGAAAAAAATAAGACAGGTCACTGATTTCCTGTCAAAGTGGATGTCCGAAAGCTGACTCCGTTAAGGAATGAATTCGGAATGACACACACCCGCGCGTTACCCCTTGCTCTGATTCAACTCGAAGTGCCGCCACCGCAGGTTGTGGCGCAAATTGGTGAACAACCCGTCTGGTTTATTGATGCGCTGCAACTGCAGCCTGAAGACTATGTGATTGTCCGTCCGCATCTTGGCGAAGAGCTGCCGGCGTTTGATCGCGTCAGCGGCGCGATTCTCAGCGGCTCCTGGGCAATGGTCACCGACCACGCCGACTGGAGCGAACGCACGGCCGCATGGATCCGTGGTGCGCTGGAAGCGGAGCTGCCGCTGCTGGGCGTCTGTTACGGTCATCAGCTGATGGCGTATGCGCTGGGCGGCAAAGTGGGTGATAACCCGAACGGCTGGGAGCGCGGCTTGAAAACCCTGACCCACACTGCCAGTGATGATCCCTGGTTAGCGACGTTTCCAGGTGAATTCCAGGCGTGGTTGTCACATCGTCAGTCGGTGATTACGCCGCCCTCGCAGGCTGAAGTATTGGCACGTTCCGAGCTGGATGGCTGCCAGATTTTACGTTATTCCCCGCAGGCGCTGTCGGTGCAGTTCCACCCGGAGTTTACCCGCGAAATCATGACCACCTGCTTACCGGAAGGCGTGAGTGATGATGGCGCGCAGGTCGCCGGTGAGGATTGGTCACGTGAGTTGCTCCAAAGATTCTGGCAGCAAACGCGGCTGCAGCCGCGCGTGCAGGCTCAGGGCGCGTAATGCCGTGTGCAGCGATAAACCCAGGCGGGCGGCATATTTTTCAGCACCCGCTGGCGCTGCCAGGTGAAGTAACGTGACAGAGTCGGTTGGGTCAATGAGGTGTATTGAAACTGGATAAATACACCGCGCGGGCCCAATACATCGTGCACGGCGCTCAGAATCGCTTCGCGGGTTTCCGGCGGCAGCGACAGCAGCGGCAGGCCGGAAAAGATCACATCGTATTCACCCGACAAGTACTCGGCTGAGCACGCACGCACCTGCATGCGCGGATCGCTCCACGCGCGCAAACTCTTCACTAAATCTGGACTGATCTCGAACACATCTAATTGAGCCTGCGGCGACATTCTGTCCAGAATATGACGGGTTAACACGCCGTCACCGGCACCGAGTTCGGCGATACGCAGGCTGTGATCCCAGTTGGCGGCATCGCACATGGTGCGGCACAGCGCAGCAGAGGAGGGCGTGATGCTGCCCATCTTGCGCGGGTTTCGAATAAATTGCTGAACAAAGTTCGCTTTGGCGCGCATTAACGTCAGGGCTGAAGCCAACATCTCTTTCTCCTGATGGGTATCCTGTTTCATATTGACCAAATTCATTGCGTTTGTTTCGCTTTTCGCTGCATATGCGGCAAAACTCGGAATTTTCCGCAACGAAGCGGGGAAGAAATTGGAGAGATGTAAAGCTGATAACCTGGCTGTGAATTGGCGCAATAGACTCCCGCCATCTGCGGCGGGCAAGAGCGTAACGTTTAATCAATGCTGAGACTGACGTGCAGGATCATCACGCATAAATCTCAAACCCTCATTGCCGGAATTTTCCTTCGGTGCGGTCACAGTTTCCCGCTCTGCGATCTGACAGGCTGACATTGATCGATCAATGTTAATAACAGGTTTCATAGTTGTTATTCGCCACTCTGTCCGCAAGGAGAAACACCATGCGTTACGCTGCTCCGGGAGAACAAGGTTCTCTCATCACTCTGCAATCGCGTTATGGCAACTTTATCAACGGCGAATTCGTTGCGCCGGTGAACGGTAATTACTTCGTCAACACCACCCCCATCAACGGTTCTACCATCGGCGAGTTCCCGCGTTCGGATAAGGCCGATATCGATAATGCGGTGGCGGCAGCACAGGCCGCTGCAGATGCCTGGGGCAAAACCTCCCCGCAGGCACGTTCGCTGGTGCTGCTGAAAATCGCCGATCGACTGGAAGAGAAGCTGGAATACATCGCGGTCAACGAAACCTGGGATAACGGCAAGCCGGTACGTGAAACCCTGGCCGCTGACCTCCCGCTGGCGGTAGATCACTTCCGCTACTTCGCGGGCTGCGTGCGCGCACAGGAAGGTACCGCAGCAGAAATCGATGAATTCACCGCCGCTTATCACTTCCACGAACCGCTGGGCGTGGTCGGGCAAATCATCCCGTGGAACTTCCCGCTGTTAATGGCGGCGTGGAAACTGGCTCCGGCGCTCGGAGCGGGTAACTGCGTGGTGTTGAAACCGGCTGAGCAGACGCCCTTGTCGATCACCCTGTTTATGGAAGTGATCAAAGATCTGGTGCCACCGGGTGTCATCAACGTGGTGCACGGTTACGGTAAAGAAGCCGGTGAAGCGCTGGCGTCACATCCGGGTATCGCCAAGATCGCCTTTACCGGCTCGACCGCTACCGGTGGGCATATCCTCGAATTGGCGGCGAAAAGCCTGATCCCGTCCACCGTTGAGCTGGGCGGCAAATCACCGAACATCTTCTTTGAAGACATTATGGATGCGGAAGAGAGCTTTATCGAGAAAGCGGCAGAAGGCGTGGTGCTCGGCTTCCTCAATCAGGGTGAAGTCTGTACTTGCCCGTCGCGTGCGCTGGTGCAGGAGTCGATCTTTGAGCCGTTTATGGCGGCCGTCATGAAACGTATTAAAACCATCAAGCGCGGCGATCCGCTGGATACCGAAACCATGATTGGCGCGCAGGCGTCGCAGCAACAGTTCGACAAAATCCTCTCTTATCTGGAAATCGCACAGAAAGAGGGCGCACAGGTGCTGCACGGCGGCGGTGTAGAGAAAATTGGAGAAGCGTTCGATAGCGGCTACTACATCCAGCCAACGCTGCTGAAAGGCGACAACAGCATGCGCGTGTTCCAGGAGGAGATCTTTGGACCGGTGGTCGGTGTGCTGACCTTCAAAGATGAAGCGGAAGCCCTCGCCATCGCCAATGACTCAATCTATGGGCTGGGTGCTGGCGTCTGGACCCGCGACATCAACCGCGCCTATCGCATGGGGCGCGCGATTAAAGCGGGTCGTGTCTGGACCAACTGTTATCACCTCTATCCGGCACATGCGGCGTTCGGTGGCTATAAAAAATCCGGTATCGGTCGCGAGACCCATAAAATGATGCTTGATCACTACCAGCAAACCAAAAACCTGCTGGTGAGCTACAGCACGCAACCGCTGGGCTTCTTCTAAGCACTCAGGCAGCGGGTCATGCCGCTGCCTTTTCTCCCACATGCCTCATTCGGACTAATCCTGCCGCCATTCGCATCTACCCTATAAGGGCGTTTTCTTTCTCCCTTAGTCAGGATGGTGAATTATGCGTATTGCGGCAACGTTGTCTGTCTGCCTGTTGTCCCTCTCATTTGGTGCATCGGCCATTCCCAGTGCGTTTCCTACGGGCGTGACGTATTACGATCCCGCGCGTGCCTGGAACGGTTATGTGGTGATCCCCGGCAGCGATAACCAAACCCACTTAATTGATATGACCGGGCAGGAAGTGCATCGCTGGGCCTATGAAGGATTCCCGAGCTGGCCAATTCCCACAGATCGCGTCAACGGCCAGCGGGGGCATCTGCTGGTACAACTGGAGCGTCAGAAAGATCTCGATAAGGAAGCCAGCCCCGGCAACGGCATGGTGAATGCCAGCGTGGCGGAAGTGGACTGGAACGGTGCGGTACAGTGGCAATACGGCAGTCAGCAGCAGCCGGTGCATCAACACCATGAAATCCAGCGCCTGGCAGATGGCAACACGCTGGTGCTGGGCGCGGCACTACGGCAGCTGCCCGGCTACAACTATCGCATTATCGATAATACGCTGGAGGAAGTGTCGCCGCAGGGGGAAAAGCTGTGGAGCTGGTCAGTGGCCGATCACCTCAATGAGCTGGGCTTTTCTGATGCGCAACTGGCGATGATCCGTGACAGCCAGGACGCTGACTTTTTGCATATGAACACGGCGGCACCGCTGGGGCCAAATCCGTGGTTTGATAAAGGCGATCAGCGCTTTGCCCCTGACAACATCCTGTTTAACTCGCGCAACGGCAACGTGGCCGTGATTGTCGATCGGCAGACGGGCAAAGTGGTTTGGCGCATCGGGCCAGATTATCCGGCGCTGAAGCTGGATACGCCGCTGCCACGTCCACTGGATCAACTGATTGGCGAGCACGATGTGCACATGATCGGACCGGGCTTACCGGGTGCTGGCAATATTCTGATTTTTGATAATCAGGGCAACGCCGGATTCCCGCCCACGCGACAAGGATTCTTCTCCGCTTCACGCGTCATTGAACTGAACCCGCAGACCAAACAAATCGTCTGGGAGTACACCGGCGAGAAATCAGGACAAGCGATCTCCACCTTCTACAGTGCCTATATCAGCAACGCGCAGCGCCTGCCGAATGGCAACACCTTGATCAACGAAGGGCAGAGCGGCCGCCTGTTCCAGGTGACACCGCAGGGCGCGATTGTCTGGGAGTACGTCAGCCCGTTTTACGGCAAAGCGATGCCGCGCGATCACTACAGTGGCAACACGGTGTATCGCGCCTACATGGTGGACTACCGCTGGGCACCGGATGGGACACCGCACAGTGAGAAGGCGGTGACAGCGGATTGCATCCGTTATCCGGCGCTACCGGGTTGTCCGGCGCTGACATCCTCACAGTAAGAAATGTGCGTTACTTCTTTAATCAGACTGTCATTTGGCCGTGACAGAGTGCCTGCATCACGAAAGCAGAATATTCCGCTACATTTGAGCCGGGTCTTGTCGATATAAGAGTGTAGGGAAAGTAAAGTCGCGCAACATTTTAAGGAAAAACATGAACACATTGCACAAGTTTCAGGAACAGCACGACGACGTGCTGGATGCCGATGATCAGCACATCATCACGGTGAATCTACCGGGACGTCAGGCGATCTACGTGATTGGTCAAAACGATGATGATGCCGATATGCTGTTAGATGTACAACTCGGTGCGATGTAAGCATCGCGCAGTGCTCACCCCATAAAAAAATCCGCAGCCATAAGCCGCGGATTTTTAGTTTTAGTACGGCTTTTAAAGCCTTACTTCACGCAGGCAGAACACTGATTGTGGATCTGCTGGAAGAAGTCGTTGCCTTTGTCATCCACCAGGATAAACGCCGGGAAGTTCTCCACTTCAATCTTCCAGATGGCTTCCATTCCCAGTTCCGCATACTCCACGCATTCCAGACTCTTAATACTCTGCTGCGCCAGTACCGCTGCCGGGCCGCCGATGCTGCCGAGGTAGAAACCGCCGTGTTTATGGCAGGCATCAGTCACTTGTTTGCTGCGGTTGCCTTTCGCCAGCATCACCATGCTGCCGCCGTGTTCCTGCAGCAGGTCAACGTAGGAGTCCATACGACCGGCAGTGGTTGGGCCGAGTGAGCCGGATGCATAACCTTCCGGGGTTTTCGCCGGACCCGCGTAATACACTGGGTGATCCTTGATGTACTGCGGCAAACCTTCGCCGTTATCAATACGCTCTTTCAGCTTGGCGTGGGCAATATCACGCGCCACGATGATGGTGCCGTTCAGCGACAAACGAGTCGAGACCGGATACGCCGACAGCAGCGCCAGAATTTCACTCATTGGCTGGTTAAGATCGACATTCACCACTTCGCCTTCGCCCTGCTGACGCAGTTCTTCCGGGATATAGCGGCCTGGGTTATCTTCCAGTTTCTCGATCCAGATGCCTTCGCGGTTGATTTTGGCTTTGATATTACGGTCAGCCGAGCAGGACACACCCATGCCCACCGGGCAAGACGCACCATGACGCGGCAGACGCACCACGCGAATATCGTGGGCGAAGTATTTACCGCCGAACTGTGCGCCAAGGCCCAACTCTTGTGAGGCTTTCAGCAGTTCCTGCTCCAGCGCGACATCACGGAATGCCTGACCGTGTTCGTTACCTTCGGTCGGCAGTGAATCGTAGTAGTGGGTGGAAGCCAGCTTGACGGTTTTCAGCGTGCTTTCTGCTGAGGTACCGCCAATCACAAACGCGATATGGTACGGCGGGCAGGCGGCAGTGCCGAGTGACATCATCTTATCAACCAGATAATTCTTCAGCTTGGCCGGGGTGATCAGCGCTTTGGTTTCCTGATACAGGTAAGTTTTGTTGGCAGAACCGCCGCCTTTGGCGATGCACAGGAATTTGTACTCGTCGCCATCCACGCTGTAGAGATCGATCTGCGCCGGCAGGTTGGTGCCGGTATTGACCTCTTTGTACATATCCAGCGCGGCGTTCTGCGAGTAACGCAGGTTGTCTTCAATAAAGGTGTTATAGACGCCTTGTGACAGCGCGGCTTCATCGCCACCGCCGGTCCAGACGCGCTGGCCTTTTTTGCCCATGATGATTGCCGTGCCGGTGTCCTGGCAGGTCGGCAACACACCTTTGGCAGCGATTTCCGAGTTACGCAGGAACTGCAGGGCAACGTATTTGTCGTTCTTGCTGGCTTCGTCATCCGCCAGAATCGCAGCAACCTGCGCCTGATGCGAGGCGCGCAGCATGAATGAAGCATCATGGAATGCCTGCTTCGCCAGCAGCGTCAGGGCTTTCGGATCGACTTTCAACACCTCTTCGCCATCGAAGTTGGCTACTGAGACGTAATCGCGGCTCAGCAGATAGTATTCGGTATCATCTTTGGCGAGAGGAAAGGGATTCTGATAATAGAAGGGTTTGTTCGACATGTTGGCTCACTTAGCTTCGTGTCGCCTGTCAGAGTGGCAGGTGACAAATTAGGCGATCTGTTTTTTGATTTTCTCTCGCCAGCCCTCCGCAAGGGCTGACTGGCGAGCATCATAACACTTTCACGGCTCTGCGCGGCTCCGATTTTAACATCGGAGCAACATCATCAGAACATCATCACCATCCATGGGTAAGCAATTACCATCAGAGCAATCAGGAAGATGGCACCAAAGATGGTACCGAGACGCCAGTAATCTTTGGTTGGCAGGTAGCCGCTACCGTAATAAATCGGGCTTGGGCCGGTGCCGTACGGGGTGATGATACCCATCACACCTAAGGATACACACATCATCAGGCAGAACACTGGCATATTGATGCCCGGAATCGAGGCGGCAATGGTTAGCATCGCAGGCAACAGCGCAGTGGTGTGCGCAGTGGTACTGGCGAACAGGTAGTGCAGTAAGTAGAAGGCCACCAGCAACACCACCGCCGAGACTTGTGGGTCATAACCGTGCAGCAGCTGCGCACCTTCTTTACCCAGCCAGGCGATAAAGCCCACACGTGCCAGACCATCTGCCAGGGCGACCAGCGTGGCGAACCAGGCAAAGGTGTTCCATGCCGCTTTGTTGCTGGTGATATCGTTCCAGTTGAGTACACCGGTCCACAGCATCAGCACGATAACCAGCAGGGCGGCCATCGCTGGCTCAATCCATGCGGCAGCGAAGATCCACATCATCAGTGCTGAGACCACAAACACCAGCAGCAGGATTTCATTGCGTGACAGCTTGCCGAGCTTCGCCAGTTCAGCGGTCGCCCAACGTGGCACTTCGTCATTAACCTTCACTTCCGGCGGATAGAGCCAGTAGGCCAGCAGCGGCATGGTGAGAATCAACAGCACGCCGAGCGGCAGGAAGGCGAGGAACCACATGCCCCAGGAGATTTCGAAGCCCACCACGCTTTTTACCAGCGCCAGCGCCAGCAGGTTCGGTGCCAGTGCAGAGAGGAACATCGAACTGGTGATACAGGCGGCGGTGATAGCCACCCACATCAGGTAAGAACCAATCTTACGTGCGCTCGGGTCATTCGGTTTTGAACCGTACAGCGGCGGCAGGTTGGCGATGATCGGGTAGATGGTACCGCCACTGCGCGCAGTGTTAGAGGGCGTAAACGGTGCCAGTAACAGGTCAGCGAAGGTGATGGCGTAACCGAGCGTCAGGCTGCGGCGGCCGAGATACTTCACCAGAATCAGCGCCAGGCGGCGTCCGAACTGGGTTTTATCGTAGCCGGCGGCAAACATAAAGGCACCGAAGATCAGCCAGACGGTGGAGTTGCCGAAGCCACTCACTGCCCATTTGAACGACTGCGCGGCGGTTTTGAACTTGGGATCCGCCAGTTCGGCCGGGCTGAACAGCACCCACTGGCTGAACAGCGCTATCACCACCACGCCAGTCAGGCCGATAACGGCACCGGGCAGCGGCTCAAAGATCAGCCCGACAATCACGCCAACGAAGATAGCAAAGAAGTGCCATGCGTAAGGTTCCAGCCCGGCAGGGGTCGGCACCAGCAGCAACAGCACCGCCACAATGATCGGCAGGCACAACATAATCAGGCGATTCTTTTTCCCCGGCGCCGCAGGAGGCACTACGGGGGAGGCACTCTGGGTTGTTTGTGTGTTCATAGTTTTGTCTGCAAGTTAGGAAGAATGCGATTGATTGTCACGAACACACTGTTCTTTTGGTTTCAACATGCGTGCAGCAGATGAGTCGTGACAATTTAAATTTTGTTCTTTGATGAAACTTTGCTTTGCAAATTCGATACGCGAATTATCAATTGAATGCAGCTAAGATGCGATTAATTAAAATATCTCCTTTGATCTAGATCAATAAAAAATATGCACTGTTTTTTAATTTTTATCTTTTGCTTTTTATTTAACTTTCTGTCTGCTGTGGATTAAACGCTACAAACTATCGAAACGCGAAAAATCGAGCAAAATGAGGCGGGTTGGAGGCTTTTATCTTTATGATAGTACTGCATTTGTTTTAAATGTAAGGAAAAAGTTGATTTTTGTCAAGTCTTGGTTAAAACTTAGCGGAGCGCCTATTCTGGCAATGAGCATCAAATATCATTTCCAACCGTAAAACTTATATAACTAACATTCTGGGTTATGTAACTAAATAAAATGGTATATTTACGCCATGAAATCGGACCACTTAAATAATTATAAATCCGCGCCGAACCGCCAAAGAATTGAATACACAATTTCTTAATTCTGGAGTTGCTCATTATGAATAAGCTCACCCCAATCCTTAACCCGCTAACGCTGCCGAAAGGTGCGGTGCTGAAAAACCGTCTGGTGATGGCCCCGATGACCACCTGTACCGGCTATTTTGACGGCGGTGTCACCAGCGATTTGGTCGAGTATTACCGCGTACGTGCGGGCAGTATCGGTACGGTGATTGTCGAATGCTGCTTTATTGATAACCGTGGCCCGGCTTTCCCTGGCGCGTTGGGTATCGACAGCGACAACAAAATTGCCGGGCTGGCGAAAATCGCCCATGCGATCAAATCTGAAGGTTCAAAAGCCATTCTGCAGATTTACCACGGTGGCCGCATGGTGGAACCGGCACTGATTGGCGGCAAAACCCCTGTTGCACCGAGCGCCATTGCCGCACCGCGTGACGGTGCCACCAAACCGCAAGCGCTGACCGCCGAAGAAGTCGATGTGATGATCACCAAGTTTGGTGATGCGGTAAACCGCGCGATCAAAGCCGGTTTTGACGGTGTTGAGATCCACGGCGCGAACACCTATTTGATCCAGCAGTTCTACTCACCTAACTCCAACCAGCGCGACGACAAATGGGGCGGCAGCCGCGATAACCGCGCACGCTTCCCAATGGAAGTGCTGGAGATCACCCATAAAATGGCCGATCGCTTTGCGGCGGCTGACTTCATCATCGGTTATCGCTTCTCACCGGAAGAGCTGGAAGTTCCCGGCATCCGTTGGGATGACACGATGTATCTGCTGGAAAAACTGGCGGCGCGCGGTCTGGACTACGTGCACTTCTCCGTCGGACAGCTGCTGCGTCCATCGATTGTCGATACCAAAGATCCCACGCCCCTGATCACCAAATACCTGGCCGAACGCTCTGCCACGCTGGCGAAAGTGCCGGTGATTGGCGTGGGTGGTGTGGTGAATAAAGAAGATGCCGAGAACGCGCTGGAGCACGGCTTTGATTTGGTGGCGGTCGGTAAAGCCTGCATCGCCTATCCGGACTGGGCCGACCGCATCATCAAAAACGAGCACATGGAGCTCTACATCGACAGCACCAAGCGTGAGGCGCTGACGATTCCAGAACCGCTGTGGCGCTTCTCGCTGGTGGATGCGATGATCCGCGACGTCAGCGATGGCCATCGTAAATACAAAGCCGGGGTTTACCAGGCGAAAGTGGAAGCCGAAGCGCTGAAGCTGAAAATCAACGTCACCCTCGACACCGACCGTATCACTGATATCTCACTGGTGCCGGATCCCAGCCTGGATGTCGACTTTACCAGTACCTTCGAAAGCCTGCGTGAACGCATTTTGGTGGCGAACAGCCCGCACGTCGATGCCATCACCGGTGCGACCACACAGAGTGAGGCGCTGAAAAAAGCGGTGTCCCGCGCACTGACCACCTCCAGTAAAGAGTATGTGATTGAAGAGGGCGGTAACCCGAACGCACCGGTCAATTATGACGTGGTGGTGGTGGGGACTGGCGGTGCCGGTCTGGCGGCGGCGATTCAGGCACACGATGACGGCGCACGCGTGGTGATCATCGAGAAGATGCCGACCATTGGCGGTAACACCATCAAAGCCTCGGTGGGCATGAACGCCGCTGAAACCCGCTATCAGAAACTGAAAGGCATCGAAGACAGCAAAGAGCTGTTCTACGAAGAGACGCTGAAGGGCGGTAAATTCAAAAACAACCCGGTGCTGCTGCGCGAGTTTGTTGAGCAGGCGCCGGAAGCGATTGAGTGGCTGGCGGCGAAAAATATCGAGCTGTGCGACATCACCATTACTGGCGGCATGAGCATCGACCGTACGCACCGTCCGGAAGACCGTTCTGCCGTCGGTGGCTTCCTGATCAGCGGCCTGGTGAAAAACGTCAACCAGCGCGAAATCGAAGTGCTGCTGGAGACTTCAGTTTCAGAGATCCTGGTGGAAAACGGTGCCGTTACCGGCGTCAAAGTGGTGGATGAGTACAATGACAGCCGCATTCTTAATGCGAAAAGCGTGATTGTCGCCACCGGCGGTTTCAGTGCTAACCGCGAAATGGTGGTGAAATACCGTCCGGAGTTGGATGGCTTCGTGACCACCAACCACAAAGGTGCCACCGGTAGCGGTATCGCCATGTTGCAAAAAATCGGTGCGGATACCGTGGATATGGGCGAGATCCAGATTCACCCAACGGTTGAGCAGACTACGTCTTATCTGATCTCCGAAGCGATGCGTGGCGGCGGGGCGATTCTGGTCAGCCAGGCGGGTAAGCGTTTCTACAATGAGATGGAAACCCGTGACAAAGTCTCTGCTGAGATCATCGCACTGCCAGAGAAAAGCGCATGGATCGTGTTTGATGAGCAGGTGCGTGCCAACAACAAAGCGGCCGACGAGTATATTGCCAAAGGCTTTGTGATTAGCGCACCAACCCCGCACGAGCTGGCGGTCAAACTCAACATGGATCAGGAAGCGCTGCAAACCACACTCGGTCGTTACAACGAGTTCGTGGCGAAGCAGGATGATGAAGACTTCGGTCGTAAAACGGCGCTGCGTCACCCGCTGAATAAAGGCCCGTACTTCGCCATCCGTATCGCCCCAGGGGTGCACCACACTATGGGCGGCGTCACCATCAACACCGATACTGCGGTGCTGGATGCGCAGAAACAGGTGATTCCCGGTGCCTGGGCTGCTGGTGAAGTGGTCGGCGGTATCCACGGTGCGAACCGTATCGGCGGTAACGCAGTAGCGGATATCATCATCTTCGGTATCAAGGCCGGTCACAATGCGGCTAAACTGGCGTTAGGAAATTAATTAACGTTAATTACCCAAAATATTGCGTACCAGAGTAAAGCGTTAAGGGTGAATCCCAATGACTGGCAGCGGTCGGTCATTGGGTTATCGACACAACCTACTGGCGCGCAGTATGGCGGGTAAACGAGGCTCTATGACCGAAGGCGTCTACTCCTACTCTGCTGTTCTGATGGGTTCGCCCATTCTGCTCAAACTCTTCGACGATAACCCCACCTTAGCCCGTCAGGTCTTTCAACTTATCAAGCAGCAGGAAAACCTGTTCACCGTCAATCGTGCCGAATCCGAAGTGATGTCGATCAACCAGGCAGCGGGACGCCATGCAGTGCGCGTCAGTGAGGCGGTGTTCCGACTGATCAGCGTGGCACACGCCGTCAGTGTGTCACCCGGCAGCGCATTCAACTTCACCATCGGTCCGGTGGTCAAACGCTGGAAGATTGGTTTTCAGGGGCGTGCCGTGCCTCCCGCCAATGAGATTGCCGCACTGTTGCCGCTCACCGATCCACATCAGGTGATCCTCAACGAAGAAGAGCGTTCGGTGTTCCTGCAACAGCCGGGCATGGAGATCGATCTCGGGGCCATCGCCAAAGGGTATATCGCGGATGTGGTGCAGGCGTTTTTACGCCAACAGGGCGTGCCGCAGGCGCTGATCAATCTTGGCGGCAATGTGCAGACGCTCGGCGCGCCACCGCACGAGCCACAAGGCTGGAGCATTGGCCTGAAAAAGCCGTTTGGGCGTGAGGATGAACTGCTGGGCGTGCTGCAAGTGCAGGGCAAATCGGTGGTGACATCGGGAATTTACGAGCGCTATTTCGAACTGGACGGCAAGTGCTGGCACCACATCTTTGATCCACACACCGGCTATCCGCTGGACAACGAGTTACTGAGCGTGACGGTGATTTCCGACCGCTCACTGGATGGCGACATCTACACCACACTGCTGTACGGCATGGGCGTGGAGCAGGGGCTGGCTTATCTGGCCGACCAGCCCGATCTGGATGCGGTGTTTGTGACGCGCGATCGGCAAATCATCTGCTCTTCACCGCGCCACTTTCAGTTCCAGCAGCGCGATGTCGACTGGCAGCTGCGTTACTGACAGTATTGCTGCAACAGCGAATGGTATTCCGGCTGTAAACGATAGCGATACACCGGACGGCCGGTGGCGCCGTAATGAATGCTGGTGAACAGAATATTAATCTGCGCCAGCCAGATCAGATATTTACGGCACGACACGCGCGAAATATTCACTTCCGCCGCCAGCTCATCGGTGGAGAACTCATGGCCGGGATGGGCATCAATCCACTGACACAAGGTGCGCAGCGTCTGCGGCGTTAAACCCTTCGGCAGGCGCTTGTTGTCATGCTGCGTTGCCGGGTTGCCATGGATCAACAGATCGACATCAGACTGCTGATAGTAGTGCTGATTATCCATCAGCGACTTCTTCTGCCGCCAGCTGGTGAGCGCTTCTTCAAAACGCGGGAACTGGAACGGCTTGATCAGATAATCCACCACGCCGTAGTGCAGCGAAGTTTTGATGTTCTCGGCATCGGCAGCGGATGAAATGATGATCACTTCCACCGAACTCTGGGCTTTGCGCAGTTCCGGCAACAGATCGAGGCCATTCTCTTGCTGCATGTAGATATCCAGCAGCACCAAATCAATCGGGGTGTCGCTGTTGAACAGAATCTCTTTGGCTTGCTTCAGGGTCGAAGCTGTTCCACAGCAGTGAAAGCCCTGAACCTGACCGATAAACGAGCGGTTCAGCTCAGCGACCATGGCGTCATCATCGACCACTAACACATTGATCATGCGGATTGGTTTCCTCCATCCCAGGGAAGTTGTACTAAAAATTGGGTAAATACGCCGGGTTCTGACTCAACGGTCACGCCGCCACCGAGGTTTTCCGTTTGCTGTTTCAGCAGGAACAGGCCCACACCACGGTTCTCTCCTTTGGTGGAGAACCCTTTATCAAAAATTGTCGCCAGATTGGCCGGCTCAATGCCGGGGCCATCGTCACTCACTTCGCACGCCAGCCAGCCGTTTTGGTAGTGCAGCATCACATGGATCTCGCCTTCGGTCTGCTCGCTGAGCGCATCGATGGCATTCTCCACCAGATTACCGACCACGGTGATCAGGGCCGCCATCTGGTCTTCGTTACCGCTGTCGGGCACGAAGCTGGCATCGCTGATGGTCAGGCGATGTCCGCAATCCGAAACGCGATTGATCTTGCTCAGCAGGAAACCGGCAATCACCGGTGACTTGATGCGATCGAGCAAATAGCCAATCTCAGTCTGGTAATTATTGGCGGTTTTCAAAATATACGCTTCCACCTGCGCATAGTTTTTCATGTGCAGTAGGCCGAGGATCACGTGCAGCTTGTTCATGAACTCGTGCGAGCGCTCCCGCAACGCATCGACGTAGTTTACCATGCCCGTCAGACGCTGCATCAATCGGCTGATTTCGGTCTTGTCCCTGAAAGTACAGACCGCGCCAATAATGCGTCCCTGGCTGCGTACCGGCACCGTATTGCACAACAACAAGCGACCATTCACATTCAGCTCTTCATCACGACGCGCACGGCCGCTGTGCAGCACATCTCGCAGGTGTTGGTTGATCACCGAGGCATCATCAATGCCCTCGTTATCAATCATACCGCTGGACGACGGCTCATTAAGCAGGGTGCGCGCGGCCTGATTCACCAGCGTCACCTGTGCCTGATCGTCCATCGCCACCACGCCCTCTTTGACCGAGTTGAGAATTGCCTGACGCTGCTCAAACAGAGTGGAAATCTCGTAGGGTTCGAGGCCGAACAAGATGCGCTTCAGCACGCGCACCAGCACCAGGGTGCCAATCGCCCCCGCCAGCGTACCAATCAGGATGGTCCAGATAATGCTCCAGCGGCTTTCGTTGATCTGATCGGTCACGGCATCAAGGGAAATACCGATCGCCACCACGCCGATCTGCCGATCCTCCGCGTTATACACCGGAGTAAACACGCGCAGCGCTTTTGCTAAAGAACCTTTGTTCACCGAGACGTTTTCATGGCCGCGCAGGGCAGGCCCAATGTCCTCGCCGATAAAGTGCTTACCGACCAGTTCCGGATTGCGATGAGAATAGCGGATACCGTCCATATTGGTGACGGTAATAAACAGCAGATTGTTGCTCTCTTCCACGGCTTTCGCGATGGGTTGGATATTGGCATTGGCCACCGGCTGCGTCAGCGCCTGCTGAATCTCCGGCGATCTCGCCAGCGTGCGGGCCACCGCCATGGCTTTATCTTCCAACTGGGCACGGGTTGAAGCACCAATCTGGAAGAAATAGAACATGTGCACACTCAGCAGCACCAGCACGATCACCGCGCTGAGCATCAGCGTCACCAGCGTGTTGAGTTTCATGGGCCGCTTGCGCGCGGGGATTGCGGGTTGAGGCGTGGTCATCATCGCTTCCTGAAGAGAAGAGGGCGCTATTATGACGGCTAAATGCAAAAAGGTCGTCATAAATGACGACCTTTGATGGTGATAAGCGGACTGGATGCGGCGTGCAGAGGCCGCATCTTAGGGGGCTGGATTAGTCCTGCTTCACGCGGTTGGCAAAGCTCTTACGCAGCTTCTGCAGTTTCGGTGGAATCACCGCCATGCAGTAGCCGTTACGCTGGCCGGCGCCATCCCAGTAATCCTGATGATAATCTTCTGCCGGATACCACTCTTTCAGCGGCTCGATGGTGGTCACCACCGGCACGTTGAGATCGGCTTGCGCACGCGCAATGGCGGCAATCGCTTCGGCTTCCTGCTCTGGATTCGCCGGGAAGATCGCTGAACGATACTGAGTACCGACGTCGTTGCCCTGACGGTTCAGCTGCGTTGGATCGTGCGTCGCAAAGCTGATATCCAGCAGGTCGCCATATTTCACTTGCTCGGGATCGAAACCGACGCGGATCGCTTCGGCGTGGCCGGTGGCACCGCTGCACACCTGCTCATAGGTTGGGTTCGGGCGCTCCCCGCCGGTATACCCACTTTCGACTGACTCCACGCCAATCACATCTTTGAACACTGCTTCGGTACACCAGAAACAGCCACCGGCGATCACCGCATATTCGGTTGCCATTGTTATTACTCCTGTCAGGTCGAAAGCGTTACTGTGAGGGCGCTCGAAGGCGAATTCAAGCCGCTTAAATTAACATTTCTGGCTTAAAATCATGGTGCTTGTCGAGCACGCTATTGCTCATTACGGTAAAACGTCCTTCGCCAGTGTAGTGCAGCGTCGGCGGAAATTCCGGTTTATCGGCCACGTGCGCTTTAACGATTTCGAAAATAAAGAAGCCGTAGTTATTCACCATCGAGTCGTCATACAGCTGACACTCAAAGCTGGCGAAGCACTCATCGATCAGCGGCGCATTCACCACTTTTGCCGGTTCTGGCGTGAGGTGAAAGGCATCGAACTTATCGAGGCGATCGCCATGGCAGTTACCAATCGCCACCACGCTATCCACCAAATCCGCCGAGGGGATGTTCATCACGCACTGTCCGCTTTGCCGAATCAGCTCATGACTGTAGTTGCCGTTGGCGATCATGCAGCCCACCAGTGACGGCGAGAACTCCAGAATGGTGTGCCAGCCGAGCGTCATGATGTTGTGGTGATCTTCAAATTGCGAACTCAGCAACACCACCGGACCGGGTTCCAGATACTTCCGCGCCTTGCTGACCGGAAAGTCGATTTTATGCAGGCGTTGACTCATCATGCGTCTCCTTATTTTTTGCAGAGATAGCGTAAGTGTAGATGCCAGGCTTTACTGGACCGGCATTTAACGGCATGGTAGAGCGTCATTTTATCTGGAGCTGGCTAATGGAATCTGCGTCTGTGTCCACATCTCGTCCTGTTTTGCATCTGCTGTGCGGCAAAATCGCTGCCGGAAAATCCACGCTGGCGCACCAACTGGCCCAACAAACTGGCGCGGTGATTATCAGCGAAGACGCCTGGCTGGCACATTTGTTCGCCGAAGAGATGCAGGATGTTGCGGACTACGTGCGCTGTGCAGGCAAGTTACGCAATGCGATGACGCCGCACCTGATCTCACTGTTACAGCGCGGTGTGTCGGTGGTGCTGGATTTCCCGGCGAACACCGTGGGCCAACGTCAGTGGATGAAGGCGGTGATCCAGAGTGCACAGGCGGAGCACCAACTGCACTTTATCGATGTGCCCGATGCGGTGTGCAAAATCCGTTTGCATGCGCGCAACGCAGAAGGTGAGCATGATTTCGCGGCCACCGATGCGCAGTTCGAGGTAATCAGCAGCTACTTCGTCGCACCGGATGCGGATGAAGGGTTTAATGTGGTGATGCACGGTTAAGACTGACGATGACTGGCTGGGTATTTGTGCCAGTCATCTAATATTTGCCCCTCAAAGTTCCCGGCTATTTATTGAGATGATTGATGATTCTTTTGAGGGTGTTGTAGGGGCCTTCAAGCGTGATGTCATTGCCATCGTTGCTTATATAAATACGCTGAGATTTGAATCTTCGGTATTTCGCTATCTGCAGCTCATAATAACCTTGCTCAGTTTGCTGGTAATGGTATTTCTCCAGAACTGAATCCAGGTCGCTTTGGCGAATGGGGGTCTTAAATGTAAGCCACGCAATATTAGTAAACCAAAAGCTTGCTGCAAGCCCGCATAGCATACCGGTAAAGCCGCCGGTGATATTACCATGAGTTAATTGGGGTAATAGCCATTTGATCACGGCTGAGAAGAATAGGCCTATGAGAATAAAAAATGCGATTCTGAAACTGTCCTTTTGCCATTGCTTTATCAGGCTAAGGCGATGAAGCGAATAGTGAAATTTCAATTTTGACTCCGTTCAAAATGTTAATTCGTTCATGATTATAGCGTTATCTGTTCGTGGCTGGCGAATTGTTATCCCGTGTTTTCCAATATCTGTTTTGCCTGCGTATATTCCCAGGACGTTATTTCAATCTTGTTGCCACTGAGATCGCTGAAGTAAAGAGACATAGAGACATCGTGATCACTGACGGTATAGGCGATTTTGTTGAACTTTAGGGTAGGTATCAGTTCGAGAAATGCTGATGCCTGCACGGCAAAAGCCATGGTATGGCCTGGGTGCTGTGATTTTCTCAGGAAGAGGGAAAGCGATGCGCCATCATTCCTGATGACCAGCGGCCCTCCTTGTTCAAACCAGAGGTACAGCGAGCTATCGCGGGTGAAGCCAAGGATTTCCTGATACCAGCGTTCTGCCTTCTCGATATCGTCAACGTAGACGTGGATGTGATCGATTTTTGTTATGTTCATGGTAGGTGCTCCATATTTGTGCTTAAGAGATGTTTGCTGAAGTTTCTGGGATTCACAACCTGGAAAGCACGGGGGGACATGAGATTTACCATAATGCTTTGGGGTGTATTTGTGTTGGTAAGTTGGCGATTGGTGGGGTGGCGGGGAAGGTCCGCCGTGAGCGAAAAGCGGAACTGTGCAAGGTATCAGTGACAAGGCAGCATCTTGTTCAAACATGACCAGCTCTGTGAATCAGTTAAGTGCTAAACTATAAAAGACCACTTCATTCATTCTTTTACGTGTAATTAATTTGAAATGGAATTAATTAGGGCTGTTAATGATGCAAGTTAAGGCTATTAGTAACATTACTATATCTGCATTTATGTTTGCGTTGGCGGGGATGCTTGTCAAATATATTTCTTACAAAATGGATGTTTTATCATTGGTCTTTTGGCGCAATGTTTTCAGTTTTATTATTGTGTCTTTTATAGGTCTGGTGTCAGGGAAGCTAAGCTTTAAATCGGAAAGGAAAGGTCTCCATGCACTTCGTTCATTTTTTACCTTTTGCGCACTCATTACCTACTTCTATGCTGTTAAAAATACTGAGTTGAGCACTGCAGTATTGCTTCAGCAAACATCACCAATATTTGTTCCGGTTATTGCATTGCTGGTGCTGAGGAGATTGTCAGACCGCTATGTTTGGATAGGAACTATCATCGGATTTATTGGTGTGGCGATGACCAGTGGCGTCGCCACTCATAGCATCAATGGTGGCGACTTATCAGGCATACTTTCGGGTGTAATGGGTGCCGCCGCAACGATTACCATATGGATGATGTCAGATACAGAAACCCCTTATAGTCAAATGTTCTTCTTTTCTCTCTATACCTTAATATATTCGCTCGTATTTGTACCATGGGTATGGGAATCATTTAGTCTTTCACTACTCCCATTGCTAATTATGCTTGGGATAGTTACCACTCTCGCACAATATTTTCTTTCTGCTGCATGTTCGTATGCGTCAACTGATAAAATTGTGTCCTGGACCTACCTATCAGTAATATTTGCTGCTTTATTTGGGTACGTTGGATGGGGCGAGAAATTATCTTTCAGCATGTTGTCTGGGATGGCATTGATCATCATTGGAGCGAAAATAACCTTAAGAAGAAACTAGTGAAAACATCTTTATGAATGTAAAAACACGCGTTTTTGGGCCTACCTAGCTATTTTGACGTCTGCTTTTGGCACGGAGCGGACATCTACAACAACCAAGATCCACTGTGAGCGAACAGCAGACTTTAGTGAATCTACTCGATAGATTTCATAACTCCTTTTAGAAACATCAGTAATGTACCAGCCCACCGTCTACAGCATACTGACTGCCAGTAACATAGGATGCGTCATCGGACAGGAGGAAGAGTGCAACCGCAGCGGCTTCTTCTGCTGTGCCTGCGCGACCTAAAGGAACCTGGCTTACCACGAAATCTTCAAACTGCTGACGCGACTCCTCTGGCATAAAGTGCCTGAAATTAGTTTCAATTGGGCCCGGCACCAAAGTGTTGGCGCGGATGCCACGTTCGGCCAGCGCAGATGCCCAGCTTTTTACCATGGCGATAACGGCGCCTTTCGTCGCTGCATACAGGCTTGTCATAGCCGCACCTTCATAAGTCGAAGAGGACGAAGTAACCAGAACGGATGCACCTGAATTAAGTGATTTTGATAGGGCGGCAAGCTGTAGCATCGGGCCGCGCACATTTGCGTTCATCATGCGATTAAAAGAATCCGCCGTTACAGATTCCGGAGAGCTGACCTCCGCGAAGCCAGCATTGAGCCATAATCCATCAAGTGAACCCCAATCGCTAATAGCTTCCTTTAGCGTATTGATGTCAACTTCGCTTGCAGAATCACTTTTCAAAATAAGCGATGTTTTAGGCAGCAGAGTACGGGCGCGTTCCAGTCTTTCTTCGCTCAGTCCTGTAATCGCTACATCACCACCTTCAGTGATAATGCGCTGCGCGCCTGCCAACCCCATGCCACTTGTACCACCAGTGATCAGTATACGTTTACCCTGAAACCTGCCCATGCTTAGTCCTTTTGTTGGCTGAGGAATGAGCATTTACCTTACGTAAACAAAACACTGCTCGTCATCTATTTCATTACGCAACTAAGGCATTGCTGATTGAACTACAGCTTCTGGTACGGAATGGACCAACTGGCGAAATGTCAGGTCGGCTTTGAGCGTGAAGCAGATCTTGTCTTTCGGCGCTAACAGCGTCGAAATTTGCAGGCGACCTAATATGACCTCACCAAATAAGGTGACAGAAAATCCTCCACTTCGTTTTTGCCGATACCTGGCGTATAGCTGATACCTGCATTCTTTAAAATATTGAGTGCTTCCCGTCTGTTTCCTGGATGTGGGGCTTCTGTAGCAACAATATCAATGGTCACGATGTGCTTAGTCTTTATATACATTTTTACCAGTTGAAGTATGCCCAGCGTTCCGCTTCACCGGGAGTCATCCCGACCACGATTTTTAGGGCGTTGAGTAACAGATCGATTTGCACGGGATCAGAGGCCTTCTGCACTTCAGTGATCAATTGCAAAATAACGGCGCCGTTAGTGACTCTCACGCCACGTTGGGTGATTTCACCCGCTGCAGCTTCAATCACAACGGTTTCAGCAGTGGCTTTGTCGCGAAGTGCATCTAAGTGAAGGAAAGACTTCGCGCTATTGGTTGACTGTTGTGCGCTCTGATACATGATTTTATCCCTTATGTCCGCTACTCAAACGTCATTATGGTCAGGCTGTAACGTATAACAATCGCAATCAATGGGTAGAGTGCGGGTTTTGTACAGGGTGGTATTTCGAGTGATGTCGAAACCACAGATGAAATAAATTTAGCGCATTTTGTCAAAATTGGGAGGGCGGTGATCACCAAAAACCGTTCTGGTATCGACCACAAATCTCGTCAGGCCAATTTATGCTCAAAGGCATCTTCGATGTTTGCGGTTTTTATGCGGGGATGGTTTACGTGGAGTGTGTTATCAGCTTATGCGTGATAACTCAGTTGCTTCGCCAGTGGTGTAGCGAAAGACTGATTCTGGCAACTCATTTTGAGAGTGTCGTCCCTGACAGTGTCTCCGGCCGGTATACGCTTACGCGTAACCGATGAGGTCATCCGCTTCGTCGTCTTCCGGCCGGAACCGGATTACGTCCTTTGGCTTCAGTTCATCTATCGTTAATTCAATTCATTATTCAGGCTAACTAAGGTTTGCAAATAAGGTATGTGCTCCTCGGCGACTGAAGGTGACTCAAAGCTCATTAACCAGTTTCGGGCTTTAGCGATTTGAGTCAAGCGGTCAATATTATTCTCTGATTTAGACATCAAACCAAGCTGTGAAAAAAGGTTCGCAACACTGATTTCCTTTCGACATAAAGCAAGGCTTAATGCGGCTTCACCAATGATAATATGGCTTTTTTCATGATCTTGAAATAACACTGAAAATCCTCCATCAGATCGAATTAATGACAACCTCAATTTAAACTTAGAAGCTATTTTCAATATTGCATTACGACTCGTCTTAATAACGTTATGGTGTGGATTTTTATGATCAATAAAAGCGGGGCCTTTAAATATTCAATCTGGCGTTTCCATCATGCGGAATGGGGGTGTTCATTTTTAATACAGCGTGAGGCACTGGTTTTAATGATTTTATAAAAAATGGATTATTCATGTGGGAAAAGTGCCAGTTCATCAAAAGGTTAACACACCCTTTCACAGGCTATTCGAATCATTTTTGTTCGCTTCCGGTTGAGAATCATTTAGCCATCCAATGACATCGGCTTTTCTCCGCCCGGCGGCAAACCAAACAACCCCCGCACCCAATTTAGAAACGCGCCATAAGGCCTTCCCAAACATAGCATCATCAACGCAGCACCGAGCGTCCCACGCACCAGTCCACTGCCCGATGCACCGCTAAAAGCAATGATTGCTGCATAGATCGGCACCTGAAAACTCACCAGCGCGACACTGTCCCACAGCAGTTTCGAAACCCGGCCCGATCCCGCACGCTGCATTACCCAATCGCGCCACAAGCCATAAGGGCGGGCAACCGGCACCATCAAAACGGCACCAATCAAACGGGCATGCAGGACCTGATCCCACGCCATGCCGGCGATCCATCGTTCATTAATCATGCCCGTCGTGGTGAAAAATAAAATCAGTGCAGTAGTATCCGCAATAAAGGCCGTTCGGCGCATGCTCTGGTCTTGAAGTTGAGGCAAAGTGCATTTCCTATATGAAGTCGTGAGAAAAACAGTCGTTCAACTTTGTAGCGAACCCTCATTTCACCCTAGCCCAAAACCACCGCAGCACATCCATCTCACCGTCAAAACCCGCCAAAACTAAATCTCCTTTCCTGCCAACTGCTTTGCATCATCCCGAAGGATCCCGCTTGATCAAACAACCCGATCAGTAATACTGTATTTATATACAGTATATTTTCGAAGGCCATCATTATGGTGTTTTATCAACCGGCGGAACTCCGCGCCATCCTCAGTTTGCCCTTGTTTATCAGTCGTGTGCCGTGCGGCTTTCCGTCACCGGCGCAGGATTACGTTGAGCAACGTATTGACCTCAATGATCTCTGCGTCACGCATCCCAGCGCCACTTACTTCATCAAAGTCAGCGGTGACTCGATGATTGAGGGCGGGATCAGTGATGGCGATATGCTGATCGTCGATAGTGCTGTAGAACCCGAGCAGGGTGATGTGGTGGTGGCTGCTATCGCGGGGGAATTCACGGTGAAGCAGCTGATGCTGAAGCCTTGCTTGCACCTCAAACCGATGAATGCGGCGCACGCCATCATTCCCATTCCCGACCCGGATCAGTTTGAGATTTTCGGTGTTGTTAAACATGTCATCAAAACGCTGAGACGGTAATGTTTGCGCTGGTGGATGTGAACTCATTCTATGCCTCGTGTGAGACGGTATTCAGGCCGGATCTCAAAGGCAAGCCTGTGATTGTGTTAAGCAACAACGATGGCTGCGTCATCGCGCGTTCTGCCGAGGCCAAGAAGCTGGATATCGGCATGGGCGGCCCCTATTTCAAAATCAAAGATGTGTTGCGCCGCCATAACGTGCATGTGTTCAGCTCTAACTATGCGCTCTACGCCGATATGAGTCTGCGCGTGATGACGATACTGGAAGAGATGGCACCCGCCGTTGAGATCTACTCCATCGATGAAGCGTTTATGAACCTGACGGGCGTGCGGAATTGCCGCGTGCTGGAAGAGTTCGGACGGGAAATCCAGCAGCGGGTGAAACGCGAAACGCATCTGGCGGTGGGGGTGGGGATCGCGCCCACCAAAACCCTCGCCAAGCTGGCTAACCATGCCGCTAAGAAATGGAGCAAAACCGGTGGCGTGCTGGATCTCTCCAACCTTGAGCGGCAAAAGAAGTTAATGGCGTTAGTCGATGTGGCGGATGTGTGGGGCGTAGGGCGTCGTATCAGCAAGAAGCTGAATGCGATGGGCATCAATACCGCGCTGGATTTGTCGGAGCAGAGCACCTGGGTGATCCGCAAGCACTTCAATGTGGTGCTGGAGCGCACCGTGCGCGAATTGCGCGGTGAACCCTGTCTTGAACTGGAAGAGTTTGCGCCCGTGAAGCAGCAGATTGTCTGCTCACGCTCGTTTGCGGGACGTATCACGGAGTACGCCGATATGCGTGAAGCGGTGTGCAACTATGCCGTGCGCGCCGCCGAAAAGTTGCGTGGCGAACGGCAGTATTGTCGACAGATCGGCGTGTTTATTCGCACCAGCCCGCATGCGGAGGGTGAAATCTTTTACGGTAATCAGGCGATCATTAAAGTACTAACGCCCACCAATGACAGCCGCGATATTATCCGCGTGGCCACCGAGGCGCTGGATCGCATCTGGCGGGAAGGGTGCCGCTATATGAAAGCGGGGGTAATGTTAGGTGACTTCTTCAGTCAGGGTGTGGCGCAGCTCAATTTGTTTGATGACATCCAGCCGCAGGCGAATAGCGAAACGCTGATGCAGGTGATCGATGGCATTAATCAAAGCGGTAAAGGGAAACTATGGTTCGCCGGACAAGGAATCCAGAAATCCTGGGCGATGAAGCGTGAGATGTTATCTCCGGCGTATACCACCCGATACGCAGATCTCCCGGTGGCGAAGTAAATAGCGGATTAGCGCATAACATGAGCCGCCACTTTTTACCGGGCGTTAGGAAATGGCTGAATATGCCCGTATACCGCCACGATAAGCCGACAAAATGCCAATCCATGCCATACTTGGCAAGGCCGATTTTTCACGATGTCGCGGGGGAAAAGAGATGCGTTCAGTGGTGATTAGCGCAGTTGTCGCAGTAGCGGGTGGGGTATGCGGTGCCTTACTCAGCCAAAATGAAACCCTCTTTGCCGCGAAAGTGAGTGCCCCACCTTCCGATCCCGCCATCAACTGGACCACGCCCGCTATTGCCGGTTACGGCAAAGTGCACTATGACGCCAGCAGCGCATTCCAGCCCAGCAGTGCGCTGAGTAACAAAGTGGTCTTCAAAGTCAGTCGTGGCGCGGAAGAACGCAGTCAGGTGAATCCGGCGCTGGAGCATGTGGCACAAGTGGTGAATACCTATGTGGCGGCCGGCGTGCCGGCAAAGCAGTTAAAATTTGTGGTAGCGGTGAATGGCGAAGCGACGCCCGCGATGCTGGAAAACACCCGTTTTCGACAGTTGTTTGGTGTGGATAATCCCAACCTTGCGCTGATATCGGCGCTGGAACAGCAGGGCGTTAAAGTCACGGTGTGCGATCAGGCGCTTGCATGGCATCACTACGAACCTCAATGGATTGCAGATTCAGTGATCCATACACCTTCTGCACTTACCACGATGACCACGCTGCAAAATCAGGGGTACGCTTTACTGAGTATGTGATGCGTTTGTGGCTTTGCTGTCCCTGGCATGAACCTCAACGCCCTTATTGTGGCTTCTGTCAAAGGCTCTCTTCGATCAAAAACAACTCGAAACCGGGCTGGAAGTGTGCCAACACACCTCAACATTATCTGAAGCAGGACGACATTTATTTTCGGTCTCGCGGCAGCATAAAAAGCAGCCGAATGATGCCGATCGCTTACGTAAATACCTCATGCGCTTTGGGTTGAGTTGGTAAAATATCCAGAAAAAATGAAAGCTATCATTTGAGGCGCTGAGCGGGAATTTCATATGGGATGGCTTTGCATTACTGGAATCTTAAAGGCACGCTGCGCTTTTAATTGCCACCATACCAGATGAATGTCTTCGCTTGGCCTTTGCGTTCGGTTTAATTAAAACATTAATTAAATCAATGGCAATACAATCCAGGAATAGACTATTTTTTCTTCAAGGCGCTGTAAATTACGCGGCGATTTTGCTTTAATTAACTGACGAAGCAAGATGAGAGAACAGCATGACAAAAGCCTATATAACAAAATATGCATTAACCCGGGGCATTTACATCGCAGAAGGCGAACTCAAAAACGATGGCGAGGTATTTGTACAGCGTCGCGATCGTGAGTACAACTTTGAGCAGTTCTTTAAGAAAAAAGAGTTTCAGTTAACCGAAGAAGAAGCCCTGGCGCGTGCGGATAAAATGCGTGCGGCGCAACTTAAAAAGCTGGCGAAGGAATATCAAAAACTGAGTGAGCTGGAATTCACGATTAAAGAGTGAACGTAAGTCAGTGGATGTTCGTCAATTGACTGATAACTCGTGGGTCTGTTTGTTTGATGGGTAACTGAAAGAAATGCGTTAAGATTTCGAAAAAATAATGAAACCCCATTTTATATTACGACCCAAGCCCTGTGAAACGCCGCCTTCAGGCGGCGTTTTTAATTGTCCGATCGCACGAATATTGCGCGCTATTGCTGAAAAATAGTATGGGTGTGTAAGAATAGCGAAGCGGCGAGAGGTATTGCCGATTATGTTAATTCGCAGACTTAGGTTACTGTAATATTACGGACCAATAATAAGCAGAGGTTCGCGTGCGCGAAAACGAGATCGATATCCATTATTACGCCACCGAAATCCGGAAATTAGCAGCAGCACATCAGGCCGGAGAAACGCTGAGTGATGTAAAGGCCAGGGTGGATAGCCTTATTCAGCGAATGAAGGAGAGTCTTGGTAGTGATAAAGCCTGGCAGGCGAAGAATTGGGAGGCGCTGTTGGATCAGTTGAATATCTATTTGACTAACAAGGTTGATCCGAAGTGGATGACGGTGATCTCTCATGCCAAATTCCGCATTAAAAGCCGCAGACAGACCGCCATCTATTCACGAAAACACTTCAAACAATAAGGCTTTTGCCGCCCGGTCGGGCGGCAAATAAGTTATCCAAGCCAATGGTGGATAGTGAGATTAATCGCGCCGCCGCCGACAATCAGCCAGATAAACAACATCAACCCTAATAACAGCGGACGCAGACCGGCTCGCTTCAGCTGACTGATATGGGTGGTAAGACCCAGTGCGGCCATCGCCATGGCGAGCAGCACGTTATCCAGCTGATTAATGACCGCAATCGCCGAGGCGGGAATCAGATGCGCTGAGTTAAACAGCGCCACCAGAATGAACGCCAGTGCAAACCATGGGAAAGTAATACGCTGTTTTTCCCCGCTGGTGGCCGGTGCGCTGCGGCGTACCATCACCCCGATCACCACCAGGAACGGTGCCAGCATCATTACGCGCAGCATTTTGGCGATCACCGCCGCATTTTCTGTTTCCGGGCTGATAGCATGTCCGGCCGCCACGACCTGCGCCACTTCATGCATGGTCGAACCGGTGTAAATACCAAATTCACTCAGGCTCAGGCCTGGTAGTAATGGCGAAACGCTATGCCAAATCAGCGGGTAAAGGAAAATCGCCAGTGTACCGAAGATCACCACAGTCGCGACCGCCACCGCCACTTTGGACGATTCGGCTTTAATCACCGGTTCAGTCGCCAATACGGCGGCGGCACCGCAAATACTGCTACCTGCACCAATCAACCACGCGGTTTCACGATCCAGTTTCAGGATTTTACGTCCCAGCCAGCAGGCGAGGGTAAAGGTGCTGGTCAGCATCAGTACATCAATCACCACACCGCTGACGCCGACATCCAGCACCTGCTGGAAGGTGAGACGGAAGCCATAAAGGATAATGCCGAGACGCAGCAGTTTCTGTTTGGCAAACTGTACGCCCGCGTCGCAGTGACCGTGCACCGTCGGGTAGAGCGTATTGCCGAGAATGATTCCGCCGATGATGGCCAGCGTCAGGGCGCCTAACCCCAGCTGCGCGACCGACGGCAGATTACCGAGCCATGCCGTTGCCAGCGCAATGGCCGCCGTAAGCAGCAAACCGGGCGCGAAATGCGCCATACCCTGTGAGTGTTTGTGTAGAGAGATATCAGCCATAACGCCTCCTGTGTTGCCGTTATGATGCGGAGAGATGGCTTGAAAGAAAAACTGATTATATCGTTAGAACAAATCTGAATAAGTGGTAAAGACGGGGATAAACGCAGATAAAGGCGGAGAGGGCGCGGCGAAATCGGTGTTCGCGGCGCCTTGTCGGGTTAAATCACCATACCCAAAATTTGCAGTGTGCTGCGCTGCGAGGCGGTGACGAACGGGATGTCTTTGATGTGCTGCATGCCAAAGGCTTCCCAAAACTTACGTGCACGCACGTTTTCAGCCATCACTTCCAGCCACATGTAACCTTCCTGCTTCTCACGGGCTTCATTGATGATGCTTTGGAACATGATTCTGCCGAAGTTCTTACCGGTCTGATCGGGATTCAGGTAGAGCTTATTCAACATGGCGCCCGTCATGCCGGAATCAGGAACCGGTGTATTCCAGGTGACCTTGGCAAAACCTACCGGGTGATCGGTCTCGGCGATCAGCCAGCTCTCGTTTTCCGCCGCGAGGCTGCTGTGCAGCACCGTCAGGCCATATTCTTTATCGATAAACGCATCCATTTCGTCGGTTGAAACCCACATATGTTTGAAATGCGCGCTGTAGGTCATGCGTCCCAGCTGATGAAGCAGTTCTGCGTCCTCGGCCTGAGCCTTGCGTATGGTGAAATTCATATCTGATGTCCTGTTATCCATCCCTGTTGATGTTCGTGCAGCCGAACGTTCCATCGCTGATATTTCAGCAGGTTACTTTAACAAGGAGGGGGGTATTCACGATCCTAAACGCAGGGTTTCGGCGCGCCTGGCGGTCTCATAAACGTATTGCAGCATCGGCTCTAAATCGGCATCCGGCCCGGAGCTGATAATTTTGCCACGCAGCCACTCAATTTCGCTGGTGATGTCGGGATGGAAAATGGTGTTGTTCTGCGCGTTACGCAGCCATTTCAGCAGAAAGTTATTCTTGCCACGCACGCCGGCGGGTTTGCGCGTTTTTGCATTGATCTTCAGCGCCACCAAGATGCAGTAATAGAAATGCACGCGCTGACTGTAGCTCTGGGGGATCATAGGCTGTTACCCGCCATGACATCGCAAAAGTGTGAACCTGATCGGATTTTCATCGTCCTGAATGCCTGCCTGAAAGCGCCATTTGGCGCAGATATGGGCCTTTATCGGCCTTTTTTCCGCCTTGAATCGCGCGGTAACCGCACCATAAGCCAATCGGCGGCGCGGATGCAAGTAAGGAAAATCTGGTAAATGAGGCGTCACCAGGGAAAGAGGGCGGGCAAAATTTAAGGTCTTAAAAAAGCGAAGCGTTATAAAAGGAAAGGGGGCGATTTTTTGCCGTTGCAAAGACCTGAAACAGACACTTTTCTCATGCATTAACCCACTGTGCCTGGCAAAACTGTGATCTCCGTCTAGACTTAATGCTGACGATGTTCGCAGTCAGGTTGCTGTGTTGGCTATAAAGTTGTGCGTTTGTGGAGAGTTACCTATCGCAGTCCCCCGTTTTTGGCTCAATCTCCTCGCCTCAGTCCAGACATCCGACTGAAAACACCCAGCCTGACTTCGAACATCCTGTTAAAGCCTAATGAACAGGAGGAGACGTGACCCCTGCGGTTAATCAGAACAGCACCTTGCCGTCATTAAGTGGCGGTCTTTATGCCTTCTTTTTTGATGTCGACGGCACGCTAGCGACCATTCAGTCGCAACCCGAGTCGGTTTCCATCCCCGCATCGGTGCGCCAGCATCTGCAACAAATCTCCAATCTGAGCCATGGCGCCCTGGCGCTGGTATCGGGCCGTCCGATTGCGCAACTGGATGCACTGGTTGCGCCACTGGAAGCGCCCGCTGCGGGCGTGCATGGTGCGGAACGCCGTGACGCCAGTGGGCACGTGCACCGGCATTCGCTGCCTGGCGACATTGCGCAAACGCTGCAAACCGAACTGCAGCAAACACTCGACCAATGGCCAGGCACCCTGCTGGAAGTGAAAGGCATGGCGTTTGCGCTGCACTATCGCAACGCGCCCGAGTACGAAAAATCCATCATGCAGCTGGCGGAAGACGCCGTGACGCGCTTTCCTGCGCTGGCACTGCAGCCGGGCAAGTGTGTGGTGGAGCTAAAACCGCAGGGCATCGATAAAGGTGCTGCGGTACGTGAATTTATGCAAGAAGCCCCCTTTATTGGCCGCATTCCGGTCTTCGTGGGTGACGATCTGACCGATGAAAAAGGATTTCTCGCCGTTAACGCCATGCAGGGCATTTCAGTCAAGGTCGGAGAAGGCGCCAGCCATGCGCGCTACCGTCTCGACAGCGTTGATGCGGTATGGCACTGGCTGGCGCAACTATTATTACAACTAGAACATGACATCGTCGGTAAGGAGTCAAGGTTATGAGTCGTTTAGTCGTGGTATCTAACCGTATCGCCATTCCGGATGGAGGCAAAGCCAGCGCGGGGGGGCTTGCGGTGGGCATTTTGGACGCGTTACGCACCACCGGAGGCTTGTGGTTTGGCTGGAACGGAGAAATCAGTGAATTCTCTGGCGAGGAAGAGGATGAGCCACTTTCGCAGATTGAACAGGATGGCATTACTTATGCCTCACTGCCGCTCAATCAGAACGATTACGATCAATACTACTGCCAGTTCTCTAATACCGTTATCTGGCCGGCCTTCCACTATCGTCTGGATTTAGTGCAGTATCAGCGCGAAGCCTGGGATGGCTATTGCCGTGTGAACAACTTGCTGGCCCAGCGCCTGAAGCCGCTGCTGCAACCTGACGATGTATTGTGGATCCATGATTACCATCTGCTGCCGTTTGCAGCCGAGTTGCGCAAACTGGGCGTCAACAATCGTATCGGCTTCTTCCTGCACATTCCGTTCCCGACGCCGGAGATCTTCAATGCGCTGCCACCGCATCAGACACTGCTGGAGATGCTGTGCGATTACGACCTGCTGGGATTCCAGACCGAGTCCGATCGCGTAGCCTTCCTCGATAGCCTCAGCCAGCTGACGCAGTTGCAGAATAAAGGCGAGAAGAAACATCGTGCCTTTGGCAATACCTTTATGACGGAGGTGTATCCGATTGGTATTGAGCCGGATAGCATCAAAGAGATGGCCGAAGGACATCTGCCACCGAAAATGGCGGCAATGAAACGTGAGCTGGGCGATGTGCAAAACATTATTGCCAGCGAGCGGCTCGATTATTCCAAAGGATTGCCGGAGCGTTTTCTGGCTTATGAGGCACTGCTGGAGAATTTCCCGCAGCATCGCGGCAATATCCGTTATTCACAAATCGCGCCGACGTCCCGTGGCGATGTGCAGGCTTATCAGGATATTCGACATCAATTAGAGACGGAAGCGGGGCGTATTAATGGTAAGTACGGTACGCTCGGCTGGACACCGCTCTATTATCTGAACCAGCACTTTGATCGCCGCCTGTTGATGAAAATCTTCCGCTTAACCGATGTGGGGCTGGTCACGCCACTGCGTGACGGCATGAATCTGGTGGCGAAAGAGTATGTGGCTGCGCAGGACCCAGACGATCCCGGCGTGCTGGTGTTGTCACGCTTTGCGGGGGCAGCGAACGAACTGACATCGGCATTGATCGTGAATCCTTACGATCGTGATGAAGTGGCTGCCGCACTCGACAGGGCACTCACCATGCCGCGCACCGAGCGCATCTCGCGCTACAACGACATGATGGCGGTGTTGCGCAAGCAGGATATTACGCAATGGCGTGAGAGCTTCCTGCGTGATTTAAATGCGTTGCCGGCGCGCAGCGCCGATCATGGTATCGCCAATAAAGTGGCGACCTTCCCGAAACTCGCCTAAATCTGCTTTCCGGTGCGCAATGCTGCGCACCGTTTTCACTGCCCATCTTAAACCTGCGAAATCGTTTTCATTTCCTTAAGGAGTAACTGCCTGACACGGCAGCTAAAATCGCACGTTTTGGTTAAAAAGCGTGCAATCGAACGTGAAAAAAGCTTTTTTTTCATGTCGGCCCTAAAGGTTTGGTTGGTCAGGCCGATAGTTATCTCAAATCAATGCGTCAAATCCCCAATTCATTCATATCACTAATGTAACGCACTGTTACATCCACTGCCGTTCGCTAAACACTCCCTACAAAGCCCTAACAGTTCCCAGGCGCGCTGCGTCCAGTCTTCACGCTTATCTATCATCATGGTGGTAGTGCATTTCAGCAATATTCCCTGTAAGTGATTAATTTAGAAGCAAATAGTTTTTACCAAACTTAGCATATTATGCTGCCTTTATGATTTTAAATGGATGCATATCGCCATTTAAAACCAACTCAACAGATAAAAGATCGCGTTGTCATGACAATCGACCACACAGGCTAAAAAGGGGCTTTTTAGAGTGAAATATTAGCGAAACAATTCAAATTCGCTCAAAAAACGCACAACAGAAAAGCAATTCTGAAGCTTCCAGGAAAAAATTTGCCTTAAAAGTGTGATGCAGATCACACTTTATCTAAAATTTCGCACCACTCACGTTGTATGTAGAAATCAGACGATATAGATTTGCGTTGTTTTCGGATTAGTCTTAAAAAACTGTAAGCAGACGTCACGGAAGATGGTTACAACTCAAGAAAAGATTGGCCTGGAGTTTTGACTACTACTGATCAGTGTCCCGGCGGGAAGTGAAACAGTTCAGTACACGTTGGCTTTGCCTGATTATTTTTTGCCATCTTTAGATTTACCAACCAGCAACCCGAACCATAGAACTTTTAATTCTGTGGCCGTATATGTGTCGCGTCTATCAGGATGGAAAAAAATGGGTACATCAGAATTACTAAAACATATATATGACATCAATCTGTCATATTTGCTTCTTGCTCAGCGTTTAATTAACCAGGAAAAAGCTTCAGCAATGTTTCGTTTAGGCATCGATGAATCGATGGCAGATGCATTGTCGCAATTAACCTTGCCTGAGATGGTAAAATTAGCGGAAACCAATCAACTGGTTTGCCAGTTCCGCTTTACCGATCACAACCATATTAACCGTTTGACTCAAGAATCACGCGTGGATGACCTGCAGCAAATCCACACCGGCATTTTATTATCCAGCCGTTTACTGCGGAACGCGTCAAAAGATGATGCCTCTGCGAAGAAGAGGGCGGTTTAATGACCGAAAAAAGTATTGTTCAGGAAGCGCGCGATATTCAGCTGGCCATGGAGCTGATTACGTTGGGCGCACGACTGCAAATGCTGGAAAGCGAAACCCAGTTGAGCCGTGGTCGCCTGATTAAACTGTATAAAGAGCTGCGTGGTGCACCACCACCGAAAGGCATGCTGCCATTCTCAACCGATTGGTTCATGACCTGGGAACAAAATATTCACTCATCCATGTTCTGTAATGCCTGGCAGTTCCTGTTGAAAACCGGGCTGAGCAATGGTGTTGAAGCGGTCATCAAAGCGTATCGTTTGTATCTTGAGCAGTGTCCGCAATCGGACGAGGGCCCGCTGTTGGCGCTAACGCGTGCATGGACCCTGGTGCGATTCGTTGAAAGCGGCATGCTGGAATTGTCTGACTGTAAATGCTGTGGCGGGAGCTTTATTAATCATGCTCATCAGCCTGTTGGCAGCTTTGTTTGCAGCCTGTGCCAGCCGCCATCACGTGCCGTAAAAAGACGTAAACTTTCTGCAGATTCTGCCGATACCTTTCCACAACTGCTGGATGAACAGGTTAAACGCGCCGTTTAAGTTTGTTCGCATCGTGGAAAACATCCAGCAGCGGCTTAGTCCGCTGCTTTTTTTTTGCCCACGATTTACGAATAACACCTGCGGCTCTCTGGCTTAACTTCTACCAACACGTTACGGACGTAAGGATTTTTTGTGCTGATTATTCTGGGTTATATCGTGGTCGTCGGCTCCGTGTTGGGCGGCTATATGATGGTCGGTGGCCATCTGGGGGCGCTTTATCAACCTGCCGAGCTGATTATTATCGGCGGTGCCGGTATTGGTGCCTTTTTAGTGGGCAACAATGGCAAGTCGATCAAGAAAACATTAAAAGCTTTGCCAATGTTAATGCGCGGCTCGAAATATAACAAAGCTGTATACATGGATTTAATGGCACTGCTGTATCGCCTGATGGCGAAATCACGTCAGCAAGGCATGCTGTCATTAGAACGTGACATTGAAGATCCCAGCCAGAGCGAAATTTTTGCTAACTATCCGCGTATTTTGTCCGATAAACAGTTGGTGGATTTTATTACCGACTATTTGCGATTGATGGTGAGCGGAAATATGAATGCGTTTGAAATCGAAGCGCTGATGGACGAAGAGATCGAGACCTACGAGCACGAGTGTGAAGTGCCGGCGCAAAGTATATCGGCCATGGGCGATGGCTTACCTGCCTTCGGTATCGTGGCGGCGGTAATGGGCGTGGTACACGCACTGGCCTCAGCCGATCGCCCGGCAGCAGAGTTGGGCGCGCTGGTCGCACACGCCATGGTGGGAACCTTCCTCGGTATCTTGCTGGCTTATGGCTTTATCTCGCCGCTGGCGTCAGTGCTGCGTCAGAAGTGTGCTGAAACCACCAAAATGATGCAGTGCGTCAAGGTGACTTTGCTCTCCAGTCTGAATGGTTACGCACCGCAGATCGCCGTGGAGTTTGGGCGTAAAACCCTGTATTCCGCTGAGCGTCCGTCGTTCTCCGAGCTGGAAGAACATGTGCGTAACGCGAAAAATCCTGCGAAACAAACCTCGGATCAGAACTCATGAAGGCAGGCAATCGCCCCATTGTGCTGGTTAAAAAGCGCAAACATAAAGGTCATCATGGCAGCCACGGCTCGTGGAAGATTGCCTATGCCGACTTTATGACGGCGATGATGGCGTTCTTTATGGTGATGTGGCTGCTCTCAATTTCCAGCCCGAAAGAGTTGATTCAGATTGCAGAATACTTTCGTACACCGCTGAAAGTCGCGCTGACCGGTGGCCAGCGCAGCAGCGATAGCGAAAGCCCGATCCCCGGCGGCGGTGACGATCCAACACGTAAAGACGGCGAAGTGAAGAAAGTGGTCGATATGGATGCGCAGAAGAAAAAGCTGGAGGAGATTCGTCTGAATCGTCTGCGCGAAAAGCTGGACCAGTTGATTGAAGCCGATCCGCGTCTGAAAGCACTGCGTCCGCATCTGATCATCAACATGGTGGAAGAGGGGCTGCGCATTCAGATTATTGATAGCCAGAACCGCCCAATGTTCAAAACCGGTAGCGCAGAAGTGGAGCCGTACATGCGTGACATCCTGCGCGCCATTGCGCCGGTTCTGAATGATATTCCGAACAAAATCAGCCTGGCTGGCCATACGGATGACTTCCAGTATGCGACGGGCGATCGCGGCTACAGTAACTGGGAACTCTCAGCCGACCGCGCCAATGCCTCACGTCGTGAACTGGTGATTGGCGGGCTGGATGGGGGCAAAATGCTGCGCGTGGTGGGCATGGCTGACACCATGAAGTTAAAGAATCGTGGTTCGAACGATGCTGTAAACCGTCGTATCAGTCTGCTGGTGTTGAACCATGACACCCAGGCTGCGATTGAGAAAGAGAACTCTGAAAGCGATGCCGCGCAGATAACTGACCCGGCACAAATTATTCCCGACATTACCGCACCGACCGGTCCCGCTGCATCTGCTGCACCCGCAAGTTCTACCGCGACTCCGGCTTCGCCGGCCAGTGCGGTGGTGCCTGCACCAGCAGCGCAGCCAGCGGCAGGCGCGGTGACACCAGACCAACCCTCACAGCCGAGGTGATCCCGTGAGCATGGACATCAGCGATTTTTACCAGACGTTTTTCGATGAAGCCGATGAGCTGTTAGCGGATATGGAGCAACACCTGTTGGGATTGGATCCCCAGGAGCCCGATTCCGAGCAGTTGAATGCCATCTTCCGCGCCGCCCACTCCATTAAGGGCGGAGCCGGTACGTTTGGCTTTACGGTTTTACAGGAAACCACCCACATCCTGGAAAACATTCTGGATGGTGCGCGCCGCGGCGAAATGCAGCTTAGCACCGACATCATCAACCTGTTTTTGGAAACCAAAGATATTATGCAAGAACAGCTCGATGCCTATAAAACGGCGCAGGAACCCAACGCAGAAAACTTCAAATATATCTGCGAAGCACTGCGTCAGCTGGCGCTGGAAGCCAAAGGAATCGCACCCGAGCCGGCAAAAGTGGCCGACGTGGTGGAGATCGCAGCAGCCCCGGCAGCGGCCGCGGGTTTACGCCTGCAACTGATCGATTTGAAAGAGAAAGAGCCGGAACTGATGCTGGAGGAGTTGGGTAATCTCGGCACTGTCTCCAACGTGGTAAAAGGCACCAACTCGCTGGAAGTGACCATTGATGGCGTCGGTAAAGACGATATCGTTGCGGTGCTCTGTTTTGTGATTGATGAAGCGCAGATTCACTTCCCGGAAGGCGCGGCCGCCGTCGCAGCAGCACCTGCCGAAGCCGTTGCGGTGGAAGCCCCTGCACCGGTGCAAACCGCCACCGTAACCGACATCACCCCGCCAGCTAAACGTGAAGCGAAACGTGCGGCAGCGCCGGCCAAAACCAGCGAATCCAGTAGTATTCGTGTTGCGGTTGAGAAGGTGGATCAGCTGATCAACCTGGTCGGCGAGCTGGTGATTACCCAATCGATGCTGGCACAGCGTTCTGGCGAACTGGATCCTGTGGCGCACGGCGACCTGTTGAACAGCATGGGCCAGCTGGAGCGTAACGCGCGTGACCTGCAAGAGTCGGTGATGTCGATTCGTATGATGCCGATGGAGTATGTGTTTAGCCGCTTCCCACGTCTGGTGCGCGATTTGGCCAGCAAGCTGGGCAAAGAAGTGGAGCTGACGCTGCTGGGTAGCTCTACTGAACTGGATAAGAGTCTGATCGAGCGCATTATCGATCCGTTAACGCACCTGGTGCGTAACAGCCTTGACCACGGTATCGAAACGCCAGAGAAGCGTCTGGCATCGAGCAAAACAGCGGTGGGCAATCTGACGCTGTCAGCGGAACATCAGGGCGGCAATATCTGCATCGAAGTGATCGATGACGGTGCCGGTCTGAACCGTGAACGTATTCTGGCGAAAGCCCTGTCCTCTGGCCTGCCGGTCAGCGACAGCATGAGCGATGAAGAAGTTGGCATGCTGATCTTCGCACCGGGCTTCTCAACGGCGGAGCAGGTGACTGACGTGTCCGGCCGTGGTGTGGGCATGGACGTGGTAAAACGAAACATTCAGGAGATGGGCGGTCACGTCGAAATCTCCTCGAAGCAGGGCAAAGGCACCACTATTCGCATCCTGCTGCCACTGACGCTGGCCATCCTTGATGGCATGTCAGTGCGCGTGGCGGATGAAGTGTTCATTCTGCCGCTGAACGCGGTGATGGAATCCCTGCAGCCAACGGCTGAAGAGCTGAAACCGCTGGCCGGTGGCGAGCGCGTGCTGGAAGTGCGTGGCGAATACCTGCCGCTGGTTGAGCTGTGGAATGTGTTTGATGTGCAGAATGCCAAAACCGACGCGACCCAGGGCATCGTGGTGATTCTGCAGAGCGCAGGCCGCCGTTATGCACTGTTGGTGGATCAGCTGATTGGCCAGCATCAGGTGGTGGTGAAGAACCTGGAAAGCAACTACCGCAAAGTGCCGGGCATTTCTGCCGCCACCATCCTCGGCGATGGTAGCGTGGCGTTGATTGTGGATGTTTCTGCACTGCAATCGTTGAACCGTGAAAAGCGTGTGGCCGGTGCCGCAGCGTAATAGATAAATAAAGGGCAAAAAAATGACTGACATGGCAACCGTGACCAAAATCGCTGGCGAAACCGTGGGCCAGGAATTCTTAGTTTTCACCCTGGGTGACGAAGAGTACGGCATCGACATTCTGAAAGTGCAGGAGATTCGGGGTTACGATCAGGTAACGCGTATCGCCAACACCCCAGAATTCATCAAGGGTGTGACGAACCTGCGTGGCGTGATCGTGCCAATCATCGACCTGCGTGTGAAGTTCGCGCAGCAGGATGTGGAATACAACGAAAACACCGTGGTGATCGTGCTGAATCTTGAGCACCGCGTCGTGGGTATCGTGGTGGATGGCGTGTCTGACGTGCTGTCTCTGATGCAGGAACAGATTCGTCCGGCACCGGAATTCGCGGTCACCATGTCCACCGAGTACCTGACCGGCCTCGGCGCACTGGGCGAACGTATGCTGATTCTGGTCGACATCGAGAAGCTGCTGAGCAGCGAAGAGATGGCGCTGGTGGATACGCTGCGTAGCGCGTAAGCGCATAAAACGGGCCGCGCACGGCGGCCCGTTATCATCACTTGTGTAAATTAATTCATTGTAATTAAACAATAATTTCCCACTATTCTTCGCGTTCCCCCCTCAATAATTCCGGTCATTGGTCGATAACTGCTCTGTATCATTTTCTTCATTTTCCCAGGGCAAACTATGTTTACGAGAATCCGTGTTGTCACCAGCCTGTTGCTGGTGCTCTTCATCTTTGGCTTTCTGCAGCTGGTATCCGGCTCACTGTTCTTCAAAGCACTAAGTGAAGACAAAAACAGTTTCAATGTTTCACAACTGGCCAGTAAAAATACCGCCGCCATCAACGATGCCTACATGAGCCTCAATCAGAGCCGTGTGGTGTTGACGCGTATTCAGCTGCGTATGGCCACCAGCAAACTGAATGGCTCAGAGCCGGACATCGCCGGGCTTTACAACGACAGCAAGGCGTTTCAGAAAACGGCAGCGGATAACTATCAACTGTTCAAAACGACCCCTGATACACCGGGACAGGATGTCGAACTCAATCAGCATCTGGATGGAACTTATACAGCCTATGCTAACGCGTTGAGTCAGATGCAAGACGCACTGCTGGCAAACGATTTAGTTCAGGCCGGAAAAGTACCCGTGGCGCCGAGCCAGAGTGCTTTCCTGAAAGATTACAGCCAATGGCGAACCGATCAGGATCGCTTAACGGCGCAGGGTGTGGCAGAAAACCTGGCGGCCTATCAACGCATGATGTGGCTGCTGGGCGTGGTGATGGTAGTGGTGATTGGCGTGATTGCGCTGTGCTGGTTTGGCCTGCGTAAGATCTTAATTAAACCGCTAAATGACAATATTCAGCATATTCAGCATATCGCGCAGGGCGACCTGACGCAGACCATTGCCATTGAAGGCCGCAATGAGATGAGCCAACTGGCGAGCAGCCTGCATGACATGCAGCAGTCGCTGGTGCGTACTGTCAGTAACGTGCGTGACGGATCTGATGCCATCTTCACCGGTGCGAGTGAAATCTCGGCAGGTAACAACGATCTCTCAGCTCGTACGGAAGAGCAGGCTGCCTCGCTGGAACAGACCGCAGCCAGCATGGAACAGCTGACCGCGACAGTGAAACAGAACGCCGAAAATGCCCGCCAGGCGTCACAGCTGGCGTTGAGTGCCTCGGAAACCGCGCAAAAGGGCGGCAACGTGGTGGAAGGCGTCGTACGCACCATGAGCGATATCGCCGGGAGTTCAAAGAAGATCGCTGATATCACCAGCGTGATTGACGGTATCGCCTTCCAGACCAACATCCTTGCGCTGAATGCAGCGGTGGAAGCGGCGCGCGCTGGCGAGCAGGGGCGTGGCTTTGCGGTGGTGGCAGGTGAAGTTCGCAACCTGGCACAGCGCAGCGCCCAGGCGGCGAAAGAGATTAAGGGTCTGATTGAAGATTCTGTCAATCGCGTCAACAGCGGTTCGCAGCTGGTGGGTACCGCCGGTGAAACCATGAGTGAGATCGTCAATGCGGTCACCCGTGTGACCGATATTATGGGCGAAATCGCCTCAGCGTCTGATGAACAGAGTCGTGGTATCGATCAGGTCGGTCAGGCTGTGACGGAAATGGACCGCGTGACCCAACAGAACGCCTCGCTGGTAGAAGAGTCTGCTGCGGCAGCGGCTTCGCTGGAAGAGCAGGCCAGCCGTCTGAGCCAGTCTGTGGCGGTATTCCGTGTGCCGCGTGCCGAACAGCCTGGCATGGCCAGTGCCGTGGTGCGCCATCCGCAGATCGCGCCGCCGGTGTTGAGTGCACCACGTAAAGCTGTGACTGCACCAGTCAGCGACAGTAACTGGGAAACGTTTTAATCGTTTGCAGTGGTGTGCGCTGGCGCACCCACTGCCGCAATATCCTTTTATTCCAAAAGCATCAATGCGCTTTTATCGTTTGCCCGATAAAGGCGCATTTTTTTTAATGACAATTTCTTTAGTTATAAAACTCTGTAAAGAAAGTTATTGGCAGAATTATATTTCGTAAAATCCGTTAAAGCCCCTCAAAATTTAACAACTGCGGTCGATAACAGCGGGAGCCGAAATGCCTCACTCTTTGGAGAACCCATGTTAAAACGAATCAATGTTGTCACCAGCCTGATCGCAGTCTTGCTGGTCTTTGGTGCTTTGCAGTTACTGTCGGGCGGATTGTTCTGGTCTGCCTTACAAAAAGATAAAGAAGCTTTTGCCGTGGCACAGACGTCGACCAACAACGTCGGCGCGATGTCCGATGCCTGGATCGAACTCAACCAGACCCGTACCGTGTTAAACCGCGCGATGCTGCGCATGCAGGGCAGTATGGCGGCACAGTCCAACGGCGGCCAGCTTCAGGCGCTGATTGCACAGACTGAAAAGCAGCTGGATGTGGCTGCCGGGCACTACCAGCGTTACTACGATCTGCCGGGTACGCCAGGCTTGCCGGACGCACTGCGCGATCGCCTGGAAACGGACTACGCCGCCTTCAACGATGGCCTGAAAGCGATGCTGGAACGTTTAAAAGCCAACGATCTGCAAGGCATGTTTGCGCAGAACATTGAAGCCAAACAGGTGAAGATGAAGGCCACCTATGCTGAGTGGCGCACGGCGCAAAGCACACTGGCGGCGGAAGGCGTGGCGCAAAATCAGCAAGCGTTCCATATGATGATGTGGCTGCTGGCAGTGGTGGCGCTGGTGGTGGTGTTCGTAATTGTCGGCTGCTGGTTTGGCCTGCGTGCGGTACTGATCCAGCCATTGCATCAGCTGCTGGGCCATATCCGCCATATCGCATCTGGCGATCTGACGCAGAATATTGCCGTGGAAGGGCGTAACGAGATGACCCAACTGGCGGCCAGCCTGCATGAGATGCAGCAGTCGCTGGTGCGTACCGTCAGCAACGTGCGTGACGGCTCTGATGCCATCTTTACCGGCGCAAGCGAAATCTCGGCAGGCAACAACGATCTCTCCGCGCGAACTGAAGAGCAGGCGGCTTCGCTGGAACAGACGGCGGCCAGCATGGAGCAACTGACGGCTACCGTGAAGCAGAATGCCGAGAACGCCCGTCAGGCATCTCAGCTGGCGCTCAGTGCTTCTGATACCGCGCGTAAAGGTGGCGAAGTGGTGGATGGTGTTGTGCGCACCATGCATGACATTGCTGGCAGTTCGAAGAAAATCGCCGATATCATCAGCGTGATCGATGGCATTGCTTTCCAGACCAATATTCTGGCACTGAACGCGGCGGTAGAAGCGGCGCGTGCCGGTGAGCAAGGGCGTGGCTTTGCGGTGGTGGCCGGTGAAGTGCGTAATCTGGCACAGCGCAGTGCGCAGGCAGCCAAAGAGATTAAAGGCCTGATTGAAGACTCGGTGAACAGGGTGAACAGCGGTTCACAGCTGGTGGGTACTGCCGGTGAAACCATGAATGATATCGTCGGTGCTGTGACGCGCGTGACCGATATCATGGGCGAAATTGCTTCAGCATCTGATGAGCAGAGTCGCGGTATCGATCAGGTCGGCCAGGCCGTCACCGAGATGGATCGCGTGACCCAGCAGAATGCCTCGCTGGTGGAAGAATCCGCCGCTGCAGCGGCGTCACTGGAAGAGCAGGCCAGCCGTTTGAGCCAGTCAGTGGCGGTGTTCCGCGTGCCGCGTGCTTCACAGGCCACTGCCGCAGTGCGTCAGCCACAGAGCGCGCAGCCAATGCTGAGTGCACCACGCAAAGCCGTGACGGCGCCCGTCAGTGACAGCAACTGGGAGACATTTTAAACGTTTTTAACCGGGCGCACGCAGGTGCGCCCGCACACCTGTCGGCACACTTTAATTTATCCCTGATCCTCCCTAATTCCCGCTGGTCCAACCCGTTGCAGACAACTTAAAGATCCCCCTGCGAACGCCGATAACAGGAGCGATCCGCCAACCAATGAGGTGTTTATGTTTAGTCGTATTCGTGTCGTTTCCGGGCTGTTATGTGTGCTGGCACTGTTTGCCTTGCTGCAGCTGTTTTCCGGAGGGATGTTTTTTACCACGGTGAAAGCCGATAAAGAGAATTTTGCCTACAACCAGCGTCTCAGCACGCTGCAACGGGCGATGGGCACCTCTTGGGTATCGCTGGTTCAGGCGCGTAACACGCTGAACCGTGCAGGGATCCGCTATTTGCTGGATAGCCAGCAGGCTGGATCAGGTGCGACCGTGAAAGAACTGGTGGCGCTGGCAAGTGAGGAGTTGAAAAACGCTGACCAGGCTTTTGCCGAGTTCAACGCGAATTTGTCTGAGAAGGGCAAAAGCGCAGAGAACGTTAAGACGCTGCAGGCCAACTACAACGCCTTCCGTGGTGGACTGGCCGAGCTGATTGATTTCCTGGGTAACGGGAACTTTAAAGGCTTTGTCGATCAACCAACGCAGGGTATGCAGGATAAATTCGAGAAGGATTACACCGCATGGCTGAACTACAACATCGTGCTGGCAAAGCAGGGTATTGATGCCAACGAAAGCGCCTATCAGCACTCCATCATACTGGTGATCGGTACTTTACTGGTGACCCTGCTGGTGATTGCACTGGTGTGGAGCGGCATGCGCCACGTGCTGATTCGTCCGTTGAAACAGAGCATCGACCATATCCGTCACATCGCACGTGGTGATTTGACGCAGCAGATTGATGTCAGTATGCGCAACGAGATGGGTGAATTGCTCAGCTCACTGCAGCACATGCAGCAGGAGCTGGCGAATACCGTGCGTACCGTGCGTGATGGTTCAGACGCTATCTACACCGGTGCCAGCGAAATCGCCATGGGTAACAACGATCTCTCTTCACGTACTGAACAGCAGGCCGCTTCTCTGGAAGAGACGGCTGCCAGCATGGAGCAGTTGACCGCGACCGTGAAGCAGAACGCCGAAAACGCCCGTCAGGCTTCCCAGCTGGCGCTGACTGCCTCAGAAACCGCGCAGCACGGCGGCAAAGTGGTGGATGGTGTGGTCACCACCATGAAAGAGATCACCGGCAGCTCGAAGAAAATCGCCGACATCATCAGTGTGATCGATGGCATCGCGTTCCAGACCAACATTCTGGCACTCAACGCGGCGGTTGAAGCGGCACGTGCGGGTGAACAGGGCCGTGGCTTTGCGGTGGTGGCGGGTGAGGTGCGCAGTCTGGCACAGCGCAGCGCCCAGGCAGCGAAAGAGATCAAAGGTCTGATCGAAGACTCGGTGAGTCGCGTCAACACCGGTTCGGTGCTGGTGGAGAGCGCGGGCGAAACCATGACCAACATCGTCAACGCCGTCACTCGCGTCACCGACATCATGGGCGAAATCGCCTCGGCGTCGGATGAGCAGAGTCGCGGAATCGACCAGGTGGGTCTGGCCGTGAACGAGATGGATCGCGTGACACAGCAGAACGCCGCGCTGGTAGAAGAGTCAGCCACGGCGGCTGCCGCACTGGAAGATCAGGCCAGTCGACTGAAACAGTCGGTTGCGGTGTTCAATATTGGTAAAGAATTTGTCGCTCAGGCCGTTAACCTATCTACAGCGCCAAAAATGTTGCGTCCAGCCGCAGTCAAAGCGCTGGCTCAACCCGCAGGTGCACGTAGCGCGGACGATAACTGGGAAACCTTTTAATCCGTGTGGCCGCCGCAAGGCGGCCCAACTGGCAGCGCAGCAGTAATCGCAGTATCACAATTTAATCAGTTTGTTGCCGGGTGACCTGACATGAAGAAATCGACGTTATTGGATCAAAGTGAAGCAACAACGCTGCTCTCGCAAATGGTGCAGCGCCTGCCGCTTTCAGATACGCATTTTCGTCGTATCAGCCAGCTGATCTATCAACGCGCAGGCATCGTGCTGGCCGATCACAAGCGGGAGATGGTTTATAACCGCTTAGTGCGCCGTTTGCGCACGCTGAACATTGATGATTTTGGTCGTTATCTGGCGTTGCTGGAGCAAGACCAGAACAGTGCAGAATGGCAGGCGTTTATTAACGCATTGACCACCAATCTGACCTCATTTTTCCGCGAGGCGCACCATTTCCCGATCCTCGCGGATCATGCGCGTAAGCGCAGTGGCAGTTACAGCGTGTGGAGTACCGCCGCCTCAACCGGCGAAGAGCCGTACTCCATCGCCATGACGCTGGCGGAAACGCTGGGTACCGGACCGGGTAAGTTCCAGGTGCACGCCAGCGACATTGATACACAGGTACTGGAAAAAGCCGTGGCGGGGGTGTACCGCCAGGAAGAGCTGCGCACCTTATCGCAATCGCAGCTGCAACGCTTTTTCCTGCGTGGCACCGGCCCGCATGAAGGTATGGTACGCGTTCGCTCCGATCTCGCCAGCATGGTGAACTATTCGCAGCTGAATTTACTGGCCAACGACTGGGCGTTGCCGGGTCCGTTCGACGCAATTTTCTGTCGCAACGTGATGATCTATTTCGATAAAGAGACGCAGGAAAAAATTCTGCGCCGTTTCGTTCCCCTGCTGAAGCCCGGCGGTGTGCTGTTCGCTGGACACTCAGAGAACTTCAGCCAGATCAGTAAAGAGTTCTGGCTGCGTGGACAGACAGTCTATGGATTGACCAAGGAAAGACGATGAGCAAAATCACCGTGATGTGCGTGGATGACTCCGCGCTAATGCGACAGTTGATGACGGAGATCATCAACAGCCACGCCGATATGGAGATGGTAGCTACCGCGCCCGATCCGTTGGTGGCGCGGGATTTAATCAAGCAATACAACCCACAGGTGCTGACGCTGGACGTCGAGATGCCGCGTATGGATGGCCTCGACTTCCTTGAGAAGTTAATGCGCCTGCGTCCGATGCCAGTCGTGATGGTGTCATCGCTGACCGGTAAAGGATCGGAAGTGACATTACGCGCGCTGGAATTGGGCGCAGTGGATTTCGTCACTAAGCCGCAGTTGGGTATTCGCGAAGGCATGCTGGCGTACAGCCAGATGATCGCCGACAAAATTCGCGCAGCGGCCCGTGCCAAATTGCATGCGCGCCCGGCCACACCCGGCCCGGTGATGCTGAAAGCGGGCCCGCTGTTGAGTAGTGAGAAGCTGATTGCGATTGGCTCTTCCACTGGCGGCACCGAGGCGATTCGCCATGTACTGCAGCCGCTGCCCGCGACCAGCCCGGCGCTGCTGATCACGCAGCACATGCCGCCAGGGTTTACCCGCTCGTTTGCTGAGCGCCTGAACAAGCTCTGCCAGATCACCGTGAAAGAAGCGGAAGATGGCGAACGTATTTTGCCCGGTCATGCCTATATCGCACCGGGCGCGATGCACATGGAGTTGGGCCGTAGTGGCGCCAACTACGTGGTGAAACTGAATGATGGACCGCCGGTGAACCGTCATAAGCCCTCTGTTGACGTGCTGTTCCGATCCGTGGCGGTGCACGCAGGACGAAATGCCGTGGGTGTCATCCTCACCGGGATGGGTAACGACGGTGCCGCCGGGATGCTGGAAATGCATCGCGCCGGTGCCTGGACCATCGCGCAGGATGAAGCAAGTTGCGTCGTCTTTGGTATGCCGCGCGAAGCGATTGCGATGGGCGGCACCAGTGAAGTAGTCGATTTAGGACACATCAGTCAGCACATGCTGGCAAAAATTAGCGCCGGACAGGCATTGCGAATTTAACGAGCCCGTCCTGCCGGACGAGACAACACAGGAGTAGATATGGCTGATAAAAACATGCGCTTTTTGGTGGTGGATGACTTCAATACGATGCGTCGTATCGTCCGCAACCTGCTGAAAGAGCTGGGATTCAACAACGTTGAAGAAGCAGAGGACGGTGTTGATGCACTGACCAAACTGCGTGCGGGTGGTTTTGATTTCGTGGTATCCGACTGGAACATGCCCAACATGGACGGTCTGGAACTGCTGCAGACCATTCGTGCGGACGCGGCGTTGAGCAAACTGCCGGTGCTGATGGTCACCGCCGAAGCGAAAAAAGAGAACATCATTGCAGCTGCCCAGGCCGGTGCCAGCGGTTATGTAGTGAAGCCGTTCACCGCAGCCACGCTGGAAGAAAAGCTGGGTAAAATTTTCGAAAAACTGGGTATGTAAGGAGATGTGATGAGCGACCTTTCGAAACCAACCGAAGAAGCCTCGGCACACGACATTATTACCCGTATCGGCTCGCTGACGCGTATGTTGCGCGACAGCCTGCGCGAATTGGGGTTAGACCAGGCGATTGCCGAAGCGGCGGAAGCGATTCCGGACGCGCGTGACCGTCTGGATTACGTGGTGCAGATGACGGCGCAAGCGGCAGAACGCGCACTCAACTGCGTTGAAGCAGCGCAGCCACACCAGGACCAAATGGAAGCCAACGCCAACAAGCTGAAAGGCCGTTGGGATGCGTGGTTTGAAAACCCGATTGAGCTGGCGGATGCACGCGAGTTGGTTTCGGATACGCGCGAATTTCTCAGTGATGTGCCGTCGCATACCTCGTACACCAACAAGCAGCTGCTTGAGATCATGATGGCGCAGGATTTCCAGGACCTTACCGGCCAGGTGATCAAGCGCATGATGGATGTGATCCAGGAGATCGAGCGTCAGTTGCTGATGGTGTTGCTGGAGAATATGCCTGAAGCCAACGCTGCCGCGCGTAAAGACGCCAGCAGCCTGTTGAATGGTCCACAGATCCATGCCAATGCACCTGGCGTGGTAGCGAACCAGGATCAGGTGGATGACTTGCTGGATAGCTTAGGTTTCTAATCAGCATTGAGGGGGCGGCTGCGAGTGGGCCGCCCCTGAATTGATGCTCAAAACACCGCGCGTTTTTTTGTCTCTTCAATGCCTGCCACCAACACCTGTACCCCTAACGCTTCAAACGCTGCAATCTGCGCCGGCGTAATCCCGCGATCGGTAATCAAATAATGGATTTTGCTCCAGTCACAGGGCAGGGCAAACATCGACACCTTATCGATTTTGCTGGAGTCTGCCACCACAAATACCGTACTGGCGGAGTTGATCATCGCCATCTTCACTTTGATATCCGTCTCACTGGGGAAGCTTAACCCGAGGCGGGGCGAAATACAGGCGGTGGCGAGAAACAGCTTTTCGGCCAGCACGTTTTCAAAGAAAGAAGCGGCTTTCTCACCGGACGTCGAGAGTGTTGGAAATTTGAAGGTCCCCCCCGTCAGCAGGATATTAATCCCCGGTTCGCCCCCCAGCTTCAGCGCAATATTCACCGCCGTGGTGATCACCGATAAACGACGGATGTGGCCAATTGCTTCCGCAATGGCGGTGGTGGTGGTGCCAGAATCGAAAATCACCGTATCCCCATTTTCCACATACTGCGCGGCGAGCCGGCCAATGGCTTCTTTCTCATCAAGGTGAGTTTGACGCTCAAGCAGCAGTGCGCCGGTGTTCTGCTTACCGGTCATCAGCGTGGCGCCACCGTGATAACGCTGCACATGCCCGGCTTTTTGCAGCATACGCAAATCGGTGCGGATGGTTGCCTCGGTCAGGCCAAAGGTATCGGTAAGCGCTTTAACCGTGACTGTGCCGTCTTCGCGGATCATCTCCAGGATCTTCTCACGACGCTGCTGCATATCAGCCAGCTGCTCAGTTTTGCTTTTCAATCGAAATGCTCCCTCTTTCCAATCACGGTCTGGTTTTGGCAATAAGAAAACCCGTGATGATTTTACTCTGCGTACCAGGGATTTGCGAGGCGGCTCGCACAAAGATGCATTTTCGAATGAAAATAAGATAAAGCCATGCAATTGATTTTACATACACCTGCCAGCCGTTATTTCTATATCACAAAACGTGATATTTAGTTATTTACTTAAAATACAGACAGATAAAAATAGTTTGCATCATTTGTATGAAATTTGATCTCACCCACAAACCATTGCGAAACGATAGCTTATATTTTTGTTCGAAAATCAAAGTTACTGCAAACCTATCCGGCCAGAGATAACCACAGCCGCTGAACATGCACACAGGAGAGAAGGGATGAGTGGGGAATACGATGTCAACCTGCGCTACGGCGTGAATACCGATCTGGACCTCACCGGCAAGGTGGCGGTGGTGACCGGTGGCCTCGGTGGAATTGCCATGGCCAGTAACGCCATGCTGTTAGAGAAAGGTGCACGGCTGGCCCTGCTTTACCCTCCATTCGAAAGCGATCGCGTGGCGGCTGTGCAGGAACAATTCTCCGCTGACCGCGTGCTGCTGGTGTGCTGTGACGTGACCGATGCTGGCTCAGTCGAGACGGCATTCAACCAGGTTGAACAGCACTACGGCCACATCGATATTCTGGTGAACTGTGCAGGTTATGTGATGTTACAGCCGGTACTGGAAACCGACTTTGCCGAGTGGCAGAAGCAGATCGCCGTCAATCTCACGGGTCCTTTCCTCTGCTCGCAAGCAGCGGGCAAACGCATGGTGCGCGCCGGTAATGGTGGCAAGATCATCAATATCGCCTCGCAAGCGGCTTCCATCGCCATTGATAACCACGTGGCTTATACCTCTGCCAAAGCGGGTCTACTCGGTATGACTAAAGTGATGGCCAAAGAGTTCGCACCACACCGTATCAACGTCAATACCTTGTCACCCACCGTGGTGCTGACGCCGATGGGCGAAAAGGCCTGGCGCGGTGAGAAGGGCGAACAGATGAAAAAACTGATCCCGTTAGGGCGTTTTGCTTACACCGATGAAATTGCTGCTGCCGTGCTGTTCTTCGCCAGCAATGGCAGCGACATGATCACCGGCGCAGATTTAATGATCGATGGCGGCTTCACCATCTGGTAATGCCGCGCCAGCACCAGTAAGGCCTCAACCCTGCAATAACAACAAAACAATGAGAGAGCACGAACATGAAAAAACGTACCCTGTTATTCACTGCCATTGCCAGTTGCCTGATCGCCCAATCCAGTTTCGCTGCCGACAAAGGCACCATCATGATTCTGGTGAACTCACTGGATAACCCTTATTACGCTTCCGAAGCCAAAGGCGCCAACCTGAAAGCGCAGGAACTGGGCTACAAAACCAGCGTGCTGTCGCACGGTGAAGACGTTAAGAAGCAGAGCGAGCTGATCGATGCCGCTATCGGTAAAAAAGTGCAGGGTATTGTGCTGGATAACGCCGACTCCACCGCCAGCGTCGCGGCCATCAAAAAAGCCAAAGCTGCCGGGATTCCGGTGGTACTGATCAACCGTGAGATTCCGGTAGATGATGTGGCGCTGGTACAAATCACCCATAACAACTTCCAGGCCGGCTCAGACGTCGCCAACGTGTTTGTTGAGAAGATGGGTGAAAAGGGCAGCTATGCCGAATTGACCTGTAACCTCGCGGACAACAACTGCGTGACGCGTTCGAAATCCTTCCACCAGGTGCTGGATCAGTATCCGGATATGAAATCTGTTGCGCGTCAGGATGCGAAGGGCACCCTGATTGATGGCAAACGCATCATGGACAGCATCCTGCAGGCTCATCCCGATGTGAAAGGCGTGATCTGTGGCAACGGTCCGGTGGCGCTGGGCGCGATTGCGGCACTCAAAGCCGCAGGTCGCAATGATGTCACCGTGGTGGGCATCGACGGCAGCAACGACGAGCGTGATGCGGTAGAAAAAGGCGATCTGAAAGCCACGGTGATGCTGCAGGCGCAGGCTATTGCCGCGCAGGGTGTGACCGATCTCGACAACTTCATCCAGAAAGGGGTGAAGCCGGAGAAGCAGCGCGTGATGTTCCGCGGCATTCTGATCACCCCAGACAATGCCAAAGGCGTGCAGGACTTTAACTACAAGTCGTAATCAATAATCGGTGCGCCTGTTATGCAGGCGCCCCAGGAGAATGTGATGCACAAACGACTCTGGTTACTGCTTCCTATCGTGATCCTTAGCGGTTGCCGCATTGTGTCGCAGCAGGAGCTGGCCGACCTGAAAAATCCCCCCAATCCTAAAATGGCCAATATTGCTCAGACCTGGCAGCAGAAACTGGTGCCGCAGATTCAGCACGATGCGAAGCCGGTGGCGGAACTGCTGAATGCGCTAAAGTCCGCCAAAGATTTTGACAGCGCCTGTCAAACCTACGGCTACCGCTCACAGGAAGAGAACCCCTGTGTCTTTAGCGTCAAGGTCAGTGGTGAGGTGACAGCGGTTAATACCACTTCGCGCAATGGCCGCATGACGGTGAAAGATGTTTCCGGCGATAACGTGACGGTGCAGGTCGGTCCGATTTTCCCTGGCACGGTGCTGCGTGATGCCTATAAAGGGGCCAGCTATCAGGACTTTAACGATCAGGTGCTGTTTGGCGACTACAGCCGCGCCATTAATCAGCAGGCAGCCAACATGATGAGCGCCTTCAAGCCCAAAGTCGGCGATAAGGTGCAAATTTCCGGCGTGTTTAGCAGCTTCGATACGCCTGAGCAGGTGCCGAATGTCACACCTGCTGCCATCGTGCGGCAGTAAGGAGCGGGTATGCAAAATCCTCAAAGTGACGTGATCATCGAAACCCGTAACGTGTCGCGTATTTATCCCGGCGTGACCGCACTCGATCAGGTGAACTACCGCGTCTATCGCAACAAAGTGAACGTGCTGATTGGCGAAAACGGTGCCGGTAAATCCACCATGATGAAGATGCTGGCGGGCGTGGAAACGCCTTCATCCGGTGAAATTCTGCTGGACGGCAAAGTCGTGTCCCTCAGTTCCACCCACCAGGCGGAAAAGCACGGTATCAGCATCATTTTTCAGGAACTCAACCTGTTCCCCAATATGAACGTGATGGACAACATCTTTATCGCCAATGAGTTTTTCCAGCGCGGCGTCATCAACGAAAAGTATCAGTATGCGCTGGCGAAATCTTTACTGGAGCGGCTGGAGCTGGATGTTGATCCTTATGCACCACTGGGCGAACTGGGAATTGGCCATCAACAGCTGGTCGAGATTGCCCGGGCGCTGTCGAAAGATACGCGTGTGCTGATCATGGATGAACCCACCAGTGCGCTGAGCCAGTCTGAAGTGAAAGTGTTGTTCAACGTGATTGACCAGCTGAAGCGGCGTGGTGTGACCATCATCTATATCTCGCATCGGCTGGAAGAGCTGATGGAGATTGGCGATCACATCACCATTTTCCGTGACGGTCGCTTTATCAGCGAGCGAGAAGTGCGTGACGCTTCGGTTCCCTGGATCATCGAACAGATGGTTGGTGACAAGAAAAAGCATTTCGACTACCAGCCCGCTGCACAGGGCGAAACGGTTTTGCACGTTAACGGCCTGACGGCGCTGCATCAGAATGGTGGCTATAAGCTTAATGATGTGTCGTTCTCACTGCGCAAGGGCGAAGTGATCGGCATTTACGGCTTGCTGGGCGCGGGCCGCACCGAGCTGTTTAAAGGGCTGATAGGCATGATGCATTGTCAGTCTGGCAGCGTCAGTTTGAATGGCGAAGTGCTGGATAAACGCAACTTCCAGCAGCGCTTAAAGAAAGGCATTGCACTGGTGCCCGAAGACCGACAAACCGAAGGCGTGGTGCAGTTGATGTCGATCACCGCCAACATGACGCTCAGCGATCTCAGCCTGCGCGGTTTCCGCCGTGCGCTGCGCTTACTCAATCCCCACAAAGAGCTGCGTCGCGTCGATGAAATGATTGGTCATCTCGCCATCAAAGTGAGCGATCCGGAACTGCCGATTACCTCACTCAGCGGCGGTAACCAGCAGAAAGTGGTGCTGGGAAAAGCGCTGATGACGGGCCCTCAAGTGGTTTTGCTGGATGAACCCACACGCGGGATTGATGTGGGGGCCAAAACAGACGTGTACCACCTGATTGGCAATCTCGCACAGCAAGGTCTGGCGGTGATGTTCTCCTCTTCTGAACTGGACGAGGTGATGGCACTGGCCGATCGCATTTTGGTGATGGCCGATGGCCGTATTACCGCTGATTTACCGCGCAGCGCGGCAACGCGAGAAGCACTGATTAGCGCCTCAACACCGCATGATTGAGCCCGCAGGAGAGCAATAAATGAACCAGAAATACCTGCTTTATATGTACTTGCTGAAAGCGCGAACCTTTATCGCGTTACTGATCGTGGTCGGCTTTTTTAGCTTTATGGTGCCTAATTTCCTGACCACCTCAAACTTACTGATCATGACGCAGCATGTTGCCATCACCGGGCTGCTGGCCATTGGTATGACGCTAGTGATCCTGACGGGTGGCATCGATCTGTCGGTCGGTGCGGTGGCGGGCATTTGCGGCATGGTGGCGGGGGCGTTGCTCACTAATGGTGTGCCGCTGTGGGGCGGCAACACGCTGTTCTTTAACGTGCCGGAAGTGATTCTGGTGGTGGCGCTGTTCGGCATCGTGCTGGGGTTGATCAACGGCACCGTGGTGACGCGTCTGGGCGTGGCACCCTTTATCTGCACCCTCGGCATGATGTATGTGGCTCGTGGGGCCGCGCTGCTGTTCAACGATGGCAGTACCTACGCCAATCTGGTGGGGATGCCAGCATTGGGTAATACCGGTTTCGCGTTGCTGGGGTCGGGCAGTGTGCTTGGCGTCTACATCCCAATCTGGTTAATGATCGGCTTCCTGCTGCTCGGCCTTTATCTGACACGTAAAACCCCGCTGGGCCGCTATATCTATGCCACCGGCGGTAATGAATCTGCGGCACGCCTGGCCGGTGTACCGATCATTAAGGTCAAAGTGTTTGTCTATGCCTTCTCCGGTTTATGTGCTGCGCTGGTGGGATTGATCGTCGCATCCCAACTGCAAACCGCGCACCCGATGACTGGCAACATGTTCGAGATGGACGCTATCGGTGCAACCGTATTGGGCGGAACGGCGTTAGCAGGAGGGCGCGGGCGTGTATCGGGTTCTATTATCGGTGCCTTTGTCATCGTATTCCTCGCCGATGGCATGGTGATGATGGGCGTCAGCGATTTCTGGCAAATGGTGATTAAAGGGCTGGTGATCGTCACCGCCGTGGTCATCGACCAGTTCCAGCAAAAATTACAAAGTAAGGTGGTGCTGCTGCGCAGACATGAAAAAAAGCAGCAATCGGCCGCCCTGCCTGAAGCAACGCACGGATAACAGGAGGCAATATGACACGCGATTTTAGTGGAAAAACGGTGGTGATTACCGGCGCATGCCGCGGGATTGGAGCGGGTATTGCCGCACGATTTGCGCGCGATGGCGCACAGCTGGTAATGGTGTCCAACTCGGACCGGGTATTCACCACGGCGCGGGCGCTGGAAGAACAGTACGGCAGCGAGATTCTGGCGCTGCAGGTGGATGTGACCAATGAAGCCGAAGTGCAGCAGCTTTACCAGCAGGCGGCGGAGCGCTTTGGCACCATTGATGTCTCGATTCAGAATGCCGGAGTGATCACTATTGATCGCTTTGATTCAATGCCAAAGAGCGACTTTGAAAAAATCCTGGCGGTCAACACCACGGCCGTGTGGCTGTGTTGCCGTGAGGCGGCAAAGTACATGGTGAAGCAGGGCAGCGGCAGCCTGATCAACACCTCATCCGGGCAGGGGCGACAAGGCTTTATTTACACGCCACACTATGCGGCCAGTAAAATGGGTGTTATCGGCATTACTCAGAGCCTGGCACTGGAACTGGCGCCGTCGCACATCACCGTGAATGCTTTCTGTCCGGGTATCATCGAAAGCGAGATGTGGGATTACAACGATCGCGTGTGGGGAGAAATCCTTAGCAGCGATAAAAAGCAGTATGGCAAAGGTGAGTTGATGGCGGAATGGGTGGAAAATATTCCGCTGAAACGCGCCGGACAGCCGCAAGATGTCGCCGGGTTGGTGGCGTTTCTCGCCTCGGATGATGCGCGCTACATCACCGGCCAAACCATCAATGTGGATGGCGGGTTGATCTTCTCCTAATCGCAGCAGCCGTGAGCGCCTTGCTGCACTTCACGCAGGGCGCTCTGCGGAGCGATGTGGCTATCAAGATAAGATGATGCCTTTTGCTAATCAGGCAATGTCCTAATTCAGCCCGGCCTTTTCTGCAAAATCGGCAGAATGTGTTAGGGTATTCCAGTACAGTTTTGTGAGCCACTTCAAATTCTAAACTGGATAAAAGCCTGTTTTTGCTATGACATCTGTTTTCTCTGCTTTTAAATCACTGCGTATGTTGCCCGCTGCAACGGGGCTGCTTTTCACCGCGCCTGCTCTGGCGCTCGTCACTGACACGCATGTCGCTGATGCGCCTTTTAGCGATCCCGAACGCTTCCAGAAAATGGCCAGCGATCTGCCTGCACTCGGCTATGAAGATGAAAATGCGGCTTTCAGCAAAAATCTGGCGACCATCGCTAAGAGCATTGGTGAAGCCAGTCAGGACAGCACCAGTGACAACACTTTTGGTCATCAGGCGGGTATCTGGGCGTTTAACCATTTCCGCGATGAGGTGGCAAACCGCGTGGTAGATGAGGGCCAATCTCTGCTATCGCCTTATGGTAAAGCGCAGATCGATTTTAACGTCGATATGGACGGTAACTTCACCGGCAGTGGCGCTTCTCTGCTTACGCCGTGGGCCGATCGCTATCAATATCTGACCTTTAGTGAGGTGGGTTTTCACCAAACGGATGATGGGCTGGTGGGCAATATCGGCTTAGGACAACGTTGGACGGCGGGCAAATGGCTGCTTGGTTACAACGGTTTTGTCGATCGCATGTTCAACAGCGGATTGCAGCGTGCTTCAGTGGGCACAGAAGCCTGGGGTGATTACCTGCGCTTCTCGGCTAACTACTACACACCGCTATCGGGCTGGCAAAACCGCGATCCCTTTCAGCAGCAGCGTTTAGCACGCGGCTACGATTTCACCACTCAGGGCTACCTGCCGTTTTATCGCCAGCTTGGTATGTCGGTGAGTTGGGAGCAGTATCTGGGCAATGATGTGGATCTGTTTAGCAGCGGCAATACCTATCACAATCCTTCGGCGCTAACTTTTGGCGTCTCCTACACGCCGGTACCGCTGGTGACATTTTCTGCCAGCCACAAAACCAGTAATGAAGGTGAAAGTCAGGATCAGCTGGGTTTACATCTTAACTATCGTTTCGGCGTGCCGTTGAGCCAGCAGTTGAGTGCCGATAACGTGGCCGAAGCGCGTTCGCTGCGCGGCAGCCGTTACGACATGGTGACGCGCAACAACACGCCGGTGGTGGAGTATCGTCAGCGCAAAACCTTATCGGTATTCCTCGCCACACCGCCATGGCAATTAAACGGCGGCGAAAGCCTGCCGCTGAAATTGCAAATCCGTAATGCGAATCCGATAACCAGGGTGACGTGGCAGGGCGATACCCAGGCGTTAAGCCTCACGCCGGGCGCTAATCCTAATGATCCGCAAGGCTGGAGCATCATTATGCCCGCGTGGAACAGCGCATCTGACGCCACTAACAGCTATCGTCTGTCTGTGACACTGGAAGACAGCAAGGGCAGCCGGGTGACCTCCAACTGGATTACGCTGCAAATTCAGGAACCGTTTAGCATCGATTCCGGTGAGGATAATCGTTTCGATTTGCTGGCGCCTTAAAAACGGTCATCGACGAAATTCCGGCCACTTCAGTGCATGAACCTGGTAAGATAGCTGCTTATTGTCAAGAATGGATTCTTACTGCATGCCTTCAATTCCGGTTCCGCTGGTTACGCTACTGGTGCTGCTAATTTTAATCGTGACCTTAGCGGCGAACGATAAGCAACGCCACCAAACCACGCTGCTATTTCTGGTCGTCTGCTCACTGTTACTGGCGGTGGGAGCATTACGTTGGATCTGGCCGTCAACACCACTCATGGCTTTGCGCGTGTTATTAGCAACGCTAATCCCGGCGCTGGCCTGGCACTGTTTCAGCCCGCATACGACTCATCAATATTCACGCTGGAAAATCGTCCCGCCCGCGCTGGCCATCATCATTATGCAGTGCTGGCCAGAAGCCATTGATAGCGCGCTATTTGTGCTTTATATCGGATACGGGGCGACATTGATTCTTATGGGCTTAGGCGGTGAGGATCGATTTAGCGATGCGCGCATCGGTGAAGTCGGACTGGCGGCAAGAATGGCTCTTACCGCCGGTGTTTTTCTTTGCTTCTCTGGTATGACAGATTTGCTGGTGGCGCTCGAATTCACTTTGCATCAGGGCAAGCTTGTGCCGCAAATCATCGCGATACTGCAAAGTTTAATGCTGCCTTTGCTTAGCCTGGCGATTGTACTTGCAGCACGGACCCGCCCCCGGGAAGTGAGTATTGAGACAGTACTGCCCGATTCTTCTCCGTTGCAGACGCCTGAGCAGGCAGCCTTGTGCCTGCAACTGGAAAATCGACTGCGGCAGGATGACCTGTTCCTTAATACACAACTCACGTTGAATCTGTTAGCACGCAAATCCGGTATTCCCTCGCGTCATATCTCACGTGCGATCAATGCGACTTACCACTGCAATGTTTCTCAGTGGATAAATGGTTTTCGCATCGCTCATGCGCAGCAGTTGCTTCGAAGCAGTTCACTGCCGGTTACGGAGGTGATGCTGGCGTCAGGATTCACCACTAAATCAAATTTCAATCGCGAGTTTTTACGCATTAGCGGACAGACGCCGAGTGCATTTCGTCAGCAGGCGAGTTCAATGCCGCTGTCAGAAAGCGAGTGATACGGGCGATTAACTCCTGATGAATATCGGCGCGGGTGAGGCTGCCTTGATCCCGGCAAACGAAGCCCTCACCAGGGGAAGATTGTTCGATTAACTCAGCACCATTGGGTTTACAGCGCTGCATAAAACTAAAGTGGGTTGCGCCTCTTATACGTGAAAACGATGTCTGTTGCGGGGGAAGATACTGCGCCAGATAGCCGGATACCAGTGAGGCGGGAAGTTCAACACTGTCTTGTTCTGCGGATAACACCAGCACTGGCACAGAAACCCTTGCCAGGCTTTCAGGTGTGAATCCGCGTGCCAGACCAAGATCAAGCGATACGGCCGCTTTAATACGTGGATTACGTAATTGAGCATCTAATAAAGAAGCGGTATTTGTATTGCTGATACCCAACGTCTCAATCAATTGACAGTCTGCTAGCTGCGCGTGGTTCTGACAATCCTGAACAAATCTGTTGGACGAAAACCGGGCACCGATTAACTCCATCACTGTCCACCCTCCAAGTGAGTGGCCGATGGCGGCGATACGCAATGGATCGACCTTTCCTGCCAGGTGTTCGTCTGCCAATAACCGATCCAGTACCCGGCTGATATCATCTGGACGCAGCCAAAGTTTCCGGGCAGTAGCAGGATCGTGATTCTCAGTTGTTGTACCGGGATGATTGGGGGCAGCGACGATATATCCCTGCACAGTGAGTGCATGCGCCAACCAGTTGAGGTTACGCCAGCTACCGCCATAGCCGTGAGACAGAAGGACTAAAGGATGCTGTCCTGGACGAGGCGTTGCATTGCGTAACATCGGCTCACCATAGAACACGGGGTTCTCACCCACATTTTCAAAGACGCCCGTGGCGGCAGTGGGATACCAAAAGGCAACATTTAGCGGACGATTGCCCTGACTATCAAGTGTTATCTGACGAAAACCCGTTGCGGCCTGTGCAAGCGACGCACACATCATCAGCATAAGTGCACAAATACAAAATCGAATCATTAGCGTTGTCTCCATGAGTGTAAAATCATGAAGAGTAATAACGGAAACAGTCAGTTATCGCGTCCTCAATCACGATTGAGTACCTGTATAACGACAATAAAAAAGGGCAGCTTACGCTGCCCCTGGCTCATACCCAGCCGACACTAGCCGGTATGCAATGAGGGATACTCTCTTAGAACTGATACACCAGACCAACAGCAGTTACGTCGTCAGTGTTGATGTTCAACGCGTTATTATCTTTCAACAGGTTGATTTTATATTCTGCATAAGCAGACATGTTCTTGTTGAAGTAGTAAGTCACGCCAACGGCAACGTATTTGAACAGATCGGTATCGCCCACGTTGTTCTCAACATCTTTCGCGCGAGAAGACACATAGCCCAGTGAAGGACGCAGGCCGTTCAGGAACTGATACTGTGCAACGGCTTCAAAGTTAACCGCTTTGTTAGCGAAACCGTTGTTACCGATCGGCGTTGCATTCTGCGTTTCGCCATAGATGGTCGCCAGGTAAATCTGGTTAGCATCATATTTCAGACCGGCTGCCCAGCTCTGCGCTTTATCGCCACGGCCGTAGGTCGCGGTGTTCTGTGCAGTGACACGATCCAGATTAGCGTAAGCACCGACAAGGCTCAGGCCGAAATCGAAGTCATAAGAGGTTGACAGCGCAAAGCCGTCGCCATTCGAACGACGTACCGCCAGGTTGCTGGCAGTCGCGCTATCAGAGCGCTCGTTTTTGCCTTCGTACTGCGCGGCAAAGTTCCAGCCTTTCACCAGACCGAAGAAATCTTTGTTACGCCAGGTCAGCACACCGGTAGAACGGCCTGATAGGAAGGCATCGGTGTAACCGGAATCACCACCAAAGTACGGCAGCATATCGGTGTAACCCAGTACGTCATACACCAGACCGTAGTTACGGCCGTAGTCGATTGAACCAAACTGAGCCACTTTCAGGCCTGCAAAGCCCAGACGGGTTTTGTTGCCTGAGTTGGCATCGCTGCCTTCAGAGTTGCTCAGACTGTACTGGTATTGCCACTGACCATAGCCGGTCAGTTGGTCATTAATTTTGGTTTCGCCTTTAAAGCCCAGACGGGTATAAGAAGAAACTTCACCGTTTGCGCTGTCGTTATCCGAGAACAGATGCGAAACGTTGATTTTGCCGGTCAGGTCCAGCTTGTTGCCATCTTTGTTATAGATTTCGGCGGCCTGAGCCGAAGAAAGTCCCAGCAGTAAAGGCATCACTGCTGCCAGTAAGGAGCGCTTCATCATTTATAATTTACCCTGTGATATTTTTTAATTGTATCCCCGTCATCGGGGTGAAAAGAAAATGACACAAAAGGTTCAAGATCAACAGTGCAATATATGTAACTAAATATTTCTGATTGGCTTTTTGTGTGATTTTTAATCTTAACTTCCATTATTTGGGATTTTACATTGGATAAACTTATCTCAATTCCGTCATGCATTTGACCAGTATAAATACATATAGTATTGTTTTTAATGGTTTTTAGTAAAATTAAAGAAAAGTAAATCACCGCATTTCTTTAAGGGTTAAATAGCACAAGCCTATGCGTTATTGTTCAATAACAAATATAGAAAACCACCTAATCATTAGCGTGGTAATTATCTGGTTAATCTCTTTGTATCCTTTTATTTCTGTTCTGATAATAACCTTAGTCACTAAATGTCGTTTAACTTTTGTTTAATTAAGTGGCTGTTCAAAATACAGCCAAATATGCAACAAGATTGTTAATTAGAGGCGAATCAGCGCTGCTTTTACTTACCCATCTGGCTGCACACTTCCTGCACATTCGCGCACCATAAATGCACAAATTGCCCTAAAACAGGGCGACAGCCGCAACATTTTGGCGAAATATTCCCTGTGCGATCACAAAAGCGCTATTTCATTTTGTGAATGCATAAATCTGCTAAATAAATTGCTGCTCTCCCATCTCCATCAGACTGATATTCACTTTTTATGCATTTTATGTGAATAGTGACCTGGTGTAACTCATTGATATTGCGTTACCAAAACTCGTTTATGCATTTTTTCCGCTAGCTGGCACGCTTACTGCACTCTACAGTAGTGCTGCGACACAACAGATTTTAACAATTTTAAAACAATAGCTTCACTCAGGTGGAGCAGGAGAAATGGCTATGTCACTGCAGGTTTCACGTCACGATTTTGATCAATGGATGATGCCGGTATACGCCCCCGCGGCTTTCGTACCGGTGCGTGCTGAAGGCTCAACCCTTTGGGATCAGCAAGGTAAGGATTACATCGACTTTGCAGGCGGCATCGCGGTGAATGCTTTGGGACATGCACACCCGGCTTTGCAACAGGCACTGACCGAGCAGGCGAGTAAGCTGTGGCACACCGGCAATGGCTATACTAACGAACCTATTTTACGTCTGGCTAAACAGCTGATTGACGCCACCTTCGCCGATCGCGTGTTCTTCTGTAACTCCGGGGCGGAAGCCAATGAGGCTGCACTGAAGCTGGCCCGTAAAGTGGCGCACGATCGTTTTGGCGCAGAGAAAAATGGCATTGTAGCCTTCAATAATGCTTTCCACGGACGCACGCTGTTTACTGTTTCAGCGGGTGGACAACCGGCTTACTCACGTGATTTTGCACCGCTGCCTCCGGCGATTCAGCACGCCAACTTCAACGACCTCGCCTCTGCGGCAGCACTGATCAATGACCAGACCTGTGCCGTGATTGTTGAACCGATTCAGGGCGAAGGCGGTGTCTTGCCTGCCGATCCTGCTTTCCTGCGCGGCCTGCGTGAACTGTGCGACAAACATCAGGCGACCCTGATATTCGATGAAGTACAGAGCGGCGTGGGTCGTACCGGCTCGCTGTATGCTTACATGCACTATGGCGTGACGCCGGACGTCCTGACCACTGCCAAAGCGCTCGGTGGCGGCTTCCCAATTGGCGCGATGCTGACACGCGAAGATCTGGCGCTGGTGATGGGCGTGGGTACCCATGGCACCACCTACGGCGGTAACCCGCTGGCGGGTGCCGTCGCCGGTAAAGTGATGGAGTTGATAAACCAACCCGATTTTATGGCGGGCGTGGCGCAGCGCCATCAGTGGTTTGTCGATGCTTTGCAGGAGATGAATCAGCGCCTGCCGATTTTTAAAGAAGTTCGCGGTCTTGGGCTGTTGATTGGAGCCGTGCTGAATGAAGATTTTGCCGGGAAAGCGAAGCAGTTCAACCTGGCGGCGGCTGAAGAAGGTGTCATGGTGCTGATTGCCGGTGCTAACGTGGTGCGTTTCGCGCCAGCGCTGAATATCAGCGAAGCGGAAGTGAAAGAGGGACTGGCGCGCTTTGAACGTGCCTGCGCTCGTGTGCTCACAGGAGCTGCATCATGATGGTGATTCGCCCCGTCGAACGTGACGACCTTGCACAGTTGCTGTCGCTGGCGGGCAAAACCGGGGGCGGCTTAACTTCGCTGCCCGCCGATAGCGATACACTGAAAGCGCGAATCGAGCGTTCTCTGCTCACCTGGCAGGGCGCGTTATCGCGTGCTGAACAAGGCTATGTATTTGTGCTGGCCGACAGCGAAGACAACCGTGCTGTCGGCATCTGTGCCATTGAGGTGGCCGTAGGTCTGCAAGACCCGTGGTACAACTTCCGTGTGGGCACCCAGGTGCACGCTTCGAAAGAGTTAAACGTTTATGCCAGCTTGCCAACACTGTCGTTAAGTAACGATCACACCGGCAGCAGTGAGCTGTGCACCTTGTTCCTCGATCCCGATTATCGTGATGGCAAAAATGGCCATCTGCTGTCGAAATCCCGTTTCCTGTTTATGGCAAATTTCCGCGACCGCTTTATGAAGCATGTGGTGGCGGAGATGCGCGGAGTCAGCGATGACACCGGTCATTCCCCGTTCTGGGACAGCGTCGGTAGCCGTTTCTTCTCCATGGAGTTTCGTGAGGCCGATTTCCTCAGCGGCACCGGGCAGAAAGCCTTTATTGCCGAGCTGATGCCAAAGCATCCGCTGTATATCCACTATCTCAGCGAAGCGGCGCAGAAGGTGATTGGTGAAGTGCATCCGAAAACGGCCCCCGCGCGCGCCGTGCTGGAAGCCGAAGGGTTTCGTTATCTCAATTACGTCGACATCTTTGACGGCGGCCCAACGCTGGAGTGCGAGATTGATCGCATTCGCGCCATTCGTAAAAGCCATCTGCTTCAGGCCGAAGCCGGGGAAGCGGATGAAAGCTGGCCGCTGTGTCTGGTCGCCAACGGTGATTACCAGCATTTCCGCGTGGCGCTGCTGCCTGTCGATATGGCGAGCGGAAAGGTCCGCATCAATGAACATCAGCGCACGGCGTTGCGCTGCGATTATGGCGATACATTGCGTGTGGTCACGCTGTGCCGCGAGGAGAAAAAAGCATGACGCACTTCATTAATGGTCAATGGCTGACAGGCGGCGCGGAAGCGTTAACCAAACAAAACCCGGTGAACGGTGAAACATTATGGCAGGGTCGGGCAGCGACCGGTGCGCAGGTGGCGGCGGCTTGTGAAGCGGCGCGAGCGGCCTTTCCCGCGTGGGCACGCAAGCCGTTTGCGGAACGTCAGGCGGTAGTGGAAGCCTTCGCCACATTACTCGAAAGCCACAAAACTGCGCTGGCAGAGACCATTGCTAAAGAAACCGGTAAGCCGCGCTGGGAAACCCTGACCGAAGTACAGGCGATGATCAATAAAATTGCCATCTCGGTGAAAGCCTACCACACGCGTACCGGAGAGCAGGCCGACGGCGAAAGTTCGCTGCGCCATCGTCCGCATGGTGTGCTCGCGGTGTTTGGTCCTTACAATTTCCCTGGCCATCTGCCGAACGGTCATATCGTTCCTGCTCTGCTGGCGGGTAACTGCGTGGTATTTAAGCCAAGTGAACTCACGCCGATGACAGCGGAAAAAACCATTGAGCTGTGGGAGCAGGCGGGACTGCCAGCTGGCGTGATAGCGCTGTTACAGGGTGCGCGTGAGACCGGCCAGGCGCTGGCGCATGAGCCACAAATTGATGGCCTGCTGTTTACCGGCAGCGCCGCAACCGGCTATCACCTGCATCGTCAGTTTGCCGGGCAACCTGAGAAAATGCTGGCGCTGGAGATGGGCGGTAACAATGCGCTGATCGTTGAAGATCCTTCAGACCTTGATGGTGCAGTACACATTGCGATTCAGTCTGCCTTTATTACTGCTGGACAGCGCTGCACCTGTGCACGTCGTCTGCTGGTGAAGCGTGGATCGGCAGGCGATGCCTTCCTGCAGCGTTTGGTGGAAGTGACCGCGCGTCTGCAGCCCGGCGCATGGAATGCTGAACCGCAACCCTTTATGGGCAGCGTGATTTCACCTGCCGCCGCCGGACATATATACGCAGCCTGGCAGCAGCGTATCGATCTGGGCGGTAAGGTGTTGCTAGCGATGCACTGGCCCGACCGCGACAGCGCCATTATCACTCCAGGCATCATTGAGATGACCGACGTGGCGAAACTGCCTGACGAAGAGGTGTTTGGTCCGCTGCTGCAGGTGATCCGTTACGACGAGTACGATCAGGCGATTCGTATCGCTAACCAGACGCGTTACGGTTTGTCCTGTGGCTTGATTTCTCCGCAGCGTGCGCAGTTTGACCAGCTGCTGCTGGAAGCGCGAGCCGGCATTGTTAACTGGAACAAACCATTAACCGGTGCCGCCAGTTCAGCGCCGTTTGGCGGTGTGGGTGCGTCCGGTAACCATCGCGCCAGTGCCTGGTATGCTGCGGATTACTGCGCGTGGCCGATGGCATCTTTAGAGAGCCCAAGCCTAGCCTTGCCGGGCAGCTTATCGCCGGGACTCGATTTCTCCGCGGAAGGAACTGAATAATGAAAGCGTTTGAAGCCAATTTTGATGGTCTGGTCGGCCTGACGCACCATTACGCCGGGCTCTCCTTTGGAAATGAAGCGTCGACGCGCAATCAGCTGCAGCCTTCAAACCCGCGCCTGGCCGCAAAGCAGGGCCTGCTGAAAATGAAGGCGCTGGCGGACATGGGCTACGTGCAAGGGGTGATCCCTCCGCATGAGCGGCCGAATATCCCGCTACTGCGCCAGCTCGGTTTTGCTGGCTCGGACGAACAGGTACTGGCGAAAGCGGCTCAGCAGGCGCCGCAGCTGTTGTCTGCTGCCAGTTCTGCCTCGGCAATGTGGGTGGCCAATGCCGCCACTGTATCGCCTTCGGCTGATAGCGCCGATGGCCGCGTGCACTTCACCGTGGCTAACCTCAACAATAAATTCCACCGTGCCATCGAAGCGCCGGAAACCGCCGACTTGCTGCGCGCCATTTTCCGCGATCCACAACATTTCAGCGTGCATGATGCTTTGCCACAGGTGGCGCTGTTTGGGGATGAAGGTGCCGCCAACCATAACCGCTTTGGTGCGGACTACGGCGATGCGGGTGTTCAGCTGTTTGTTTATGGTCGTGATGGTCAACAGCAGGGTGCTGCACCGGCACGTTATCCGGCACGTCAGACGCGGGAAGCCAGTGCCGCAGTGGCGCGCCTGCATCAGCTCGACGAGGATCGCACGCTGTTTGCTCAGCAAAACCCGCTGGTGATCGATCAGGGCGTATTCCACAACGATGTCATCGCCGTCAGCAACCAGCAGGTGCTGTTCTGCCATGAAGAGGCGTTTGTCGATCAGCCGGCGTTATTACAACAGCTGGCTGCGCGCGTGCCCGGTTTCCAGCCGATTGTGGTGCCGCGCGATAAAGTGTCAGTAGCCGACGCGGTGAATACCTATCTGTTTAACAGCCAACTGTTGCAGCATCCTGAAGGTGGCATGCGACTGGTGCTGCCAGAAGAGTCACGCCAGCACGCCGGCGTATGGCGCTATTTGACCGGGCTGGTGGAGAGCGGCGGGCCGATTCGCGAACTCACGGTGTTCGATCTGCGTGAGAGCATGTGCAACGGTGGTGGGCCAGCCTGTCTGCGTTTGCGCGTGGTGCTCAATGAAGCAGAGCGTCAGGCCCTGAATCCAGCGGTATTGATGAATGATCGCCTGTTCAACACCTTGAACAGCTGGGTGGATCGCCACTACCGCGATCGCCTCACGCAAGCCGATTTGGCCGACCCGCAATTACTGCGTGAGGGACGCACCGCGCTGGATGAGCTGACACAGCTGCTAGACTTAGGCAGTGTCTACGCATTTCAGCGTTAACCTCAGAGGGTAAGTGAAGCTTCTGAGTTGAAAAGGAGTGTACATGCAGGATTTTCTACAACAAACCCTGTCAGGTAAGCCGCCGCAGCAGCGGCAGGGCAGCAATGCCCATTTACAGTGGCAGTGGCATGATGAGGGCATTCTATCCCTGACCCCCCATGCACCGACGCATCAGGCGCTGGTGCTGTCAGCGGGCGTGCACGGCAACGAAACGGCCCCGGTTGAGATTCTTAACCTGTTGCTGACGCCACTGCTACGCGGAGAACAACCGTTAGCGGTGCGCTTGCTGGTGATATTGGGCAATCCCGATGCGCTACGTAGCGGCAAGCGCTATCAGCAATATGACATTAACCGTTTGTTCGGAGGGCGCTGGCAGAAGGTCTCCGATTTGCCTGAAGCTCAACGCACGCTGCGGCTGGAGCAGGCGCTGGAACAGTTCTGGCGCGAGTGTCGCGATCATGAAGTGCGCTGGCATCTCGATCTGCATACCGCAATTCGCGGCTCATACCATGCGCGTTTCGGCGTGATGCCGCTGAATCCTCAGCCGTGGCCGCAGGATTTCCTGCACTGGCTGGCGGCGGCTGAGCTGGAAGCGCTGGTGTTTCATCGTTCCCCAGGCGGCACCTTTACCCATTACAGCTGTGAACATCACGATGCGGCCAGTTGCACGCTGGAGCTGGGTAAAGCGCTGCCGTTTGGTGAAAATGATCTTAGCCAGTTCGCGGCGGTACAGCTGGCGCTGGCGGCATTGTTGTACGGTGAGCCACTGCCAGAGGTGCGGGAACAGCCGCGCCACTATCGTGTGGCGCAGCAGATTACCCGCCATGGCGACGCGTTTGTGCTGCACATGGGGCCAGAGACCCTGAACTTTACCGCGTTTCCTCAGGGCACGTTGCTGGCAGAAGAGGGCGAGACGCGCTATTACGTGCAACAGGCGCGCGAATATGTGCTGTTTCCCAATCCGAATGTTGCCGCAGGATTGCGTGCAGGCTTGATGCTGGTGGAAGAAAACGAGCAAACGCAGGCGCTGACGTTATAAATAAGGTGGGTGAAGAAAATTCACCCATTTTTCCCTTCCGCAAATCCGACAATACCGTTACAATCCTCCTTAATTCCTGCGCATTTCCCTTTAATTGTCATACTCTTTTGCAATTCCTCACGCATTTCTTCTCTTTCTCTCCATGATTGCCTGATTACTGTCTTTTATGCTTTCAGGGCTTTACTCAGACTCTGAGTAGTTGACGTTTGGCGTCGTATGCTTGTTTCCGAAGACGCGACACACCTTGTCGTCATGAAACTGAATAGTAAGGACAAATATTATGCGTAAACTCACTTCCCTGTTCCTGGCTACTGCAATGGCTCTTGGTGCTGCCAACATCGTCCACGCTGCAGCGGACAATCTGACACCACCGCCAGCAGGTAGCGAAAAACCGATGCACAAGCCGCCAATGCATCATCACGGTATGGAGATGATGTTCAAAGGCCTGAATTTGACGGATGCGCAGAAAGCGCAGATCAAAACCATCATGCGTGACAGCCATAAAGAGATGAAACGTCCATCTCTGGAAGAGCGTCGTGCCAACCACAGCATCATCGCTTCAGATACTTTCGATAAAGCGAAAGCCGAAGCGCAGGCTGAGAAAATGACCGCCAACGCGAAAGATCGTGCGGTGAGCATGATGGAAACACAGAACAAGATTTACAACGTGCTGACGCCTGAGCAGAAAAAACAGTACAACGCCAACTTTGAGAAACGTCTGACAGAGAAAGGCCCGCATGACGGTAAAATGCCGCCACCGCCGGCTGATGGTGAATAAGCCGTTTAGCTAATCGGTTTGAGACCGCCGACGTTGTCCACTGCATCTGATGCTTTGGGCAGCGTCGGCGGTTTTGTTTTAAAGTTCAATCAGCGGGAAAACCCCGGACAGTAGCGGGCGGCACAAAATTTTATAGCCGTCATGATCAAAACCCTGGCGTGCTCGCTGCAGTTGGCGAGCCTCTGCTTCGGTAGCGACCGAACCGAGCCAGAACCAGTGATCGATGACGTGAATCTGCGTCATCTCCGTGCCCACTTCCACCATGCCAATCGGGCCTTGCCACGGCCAGCACACCACGCGCATCTGTTCCAATGCCTCACGCAACCGTTGCTGATGGGCTTCAATGGATTCGTTGCCGCAACACGCCCCAGCGCAGCGTTTTAGTGCGGCGCGAAAACAGCCGCGTCCCGGCGTTAAACGCTCCAACCCCAACAATCCATGGCACAGGCGCTGTTCATCGGCGATCGTTTTGAGTTTTTCCATGGCCGCAAAGCGACTGCGAAATAAGCCGTAGAGATTCGGTGAGCACGAGAAGTCGAGATCTTTGGCGTACACCACCTGCGGAGGGCCATCGCCAAGCTGCAATGAACACAGCTGACGATTTTTGCGCAGGCGCTTATTAAACAGCGGCTGTTGGGTTTTGATCATCTGCGCTTCCAGCAGTTGCGCGCCAAGATCGCCCGCGGTAGGGATCCAGGTGACGCGTCGCGCCTGGCGCAACATGTTGGCTTCGTCCGGGGTGCGAAAATGCGACATCACCCGACTGCGCAGGTTGACGCTTTTGCCGATGTACAGTGGCAGGTTAGCGCTGTCACCGTGAAAGGTGTAAACGCCAGGCTGATTGGGCAAACCTTCCAGCCATTGGCGTAAATGTTCGGGATATTGATAAATCGCGGCCGCATCAAATTCGAGGCGGTGGCTGGCTGCACGTCTGACCAAAACACACTCCGATTACTGGTTGTCTGTCCAGTATATCAGCGTGATGCTTTTCTCGCCAGTCAGCAGCCGGAGGAGGGCGTTTCCCGCGCCAACGGCGGGAAACGTAGAGCGCTTACTTTTTCCAGAAATCGTCGAACACGGTAATCGGCGGGCGACGTTTGTGTTCGGTTTTCAGATACCAGCCTTCAATGGTCTTCGCGGCGGCGGCATCGATGGTTTTGCCTTCCAGATAAGCGTCAATCTGTTGATAGGTGACGCCAAGCGCGACTTCGTCTTGCAAGCCGGGACGATCGTCTTCCAGATCGGCAGTAGGATGCTTCAGATACAGGTGTTCCGGGCAGCCGAGGGTTTTTAACAGCTGTTTTCCCTGGCCTTTGTGCAGGCGGAAAATCGGGTTGATATCGCTGCCGCCGTCACCGTATTTGGTGAAGAAACCGGTCACGGCTTCGGCCGCATGGTCGGTGCCTACCACCACGCCTTTGGTCATGCCGGCGATGCTGTATTGTGCCTTCATACGTTCACGCGCTTTCTCGTTGCCGCGCACGAAATCGGAAACCACGATGCCCGCTTCTTTCAACGCGCGCTCGCTGGCGAGAATCGCTTCCTTGATATTCACGACCAAGGTGCGATCCGGCTGGATAAACGCCAGCGCATCCTGACAATCCTGCTCATCGGCCTGCACGCCATACGGCAGGCGCACAGCGATAAAGGTGTAATCTTTGTCGCCGGTCTCTTCACGCAACTCGCGAATGGCGGTTTGTGACAGAATGCCGGTTAGCGTGGAGTCCTGTCCGCCGCTGATGCCGAGCACCAGGGTTTTCAGGAATGGATTGGCTTTCAGGTAGGATTTCAGAAAATCGACGCTGACGCGGACTTCCTGTTGCGGATCGATAACGGATTTAACTCCCAACGCTTCAATGATTTCCTGCTGCAGTGACATGAACCTCTCCTCAAGTCAGTAGCCTGACGGCACAATACGAATCATCTGCTAAAGCTAACGCCTCCGCTGGCAAACAACAAGCCGCATGGCTTGTTGTCGCACTTATTTGCAGGCTTTTCAGGCGCTTTTCGGTTTTTGCGCCAACAGGATGAACATCAAAATTGCCAGCATAAAGCAGCCAAAGATAGTGCCCGTCATGCTCAATACTGAGGTGCCGCCCAAACCGGTGACGGGCACGCTAATGGCACCTAAGGTGAACATGGTAACGCCAATCACCGCCGAGGCGCTGCCTGCACGGTGTCCCTGACTTTGCATCGCCAATGACGAAGCCGTGGTGGCAATCACACCGTTACTGGCGATGGTGAAGAACAGTGCCAGCAGAATGATTGGCAATGGTGCACCGGTCAGGCCAGCTAATAGCAAGCAACCTGACGCCACGAACGCCAGCGTCAGTCCACCTTTCAGCACGCGATATTCACCCCACAGCGGGCACAAGCGTGCACTGGTTTGAGATGCAATAATCAGGCCGAAGCCATTGGCGGCGAAGCAGAAGCTAAACGCCTGCGGCGACAGGCCATAGATTTGCTGTAATACAAACGGGGAAGCGCCAATGTAGGCAAACATGCCGGACATCATAAAGCCCTGCGTCAGGCAGAAGCCCATGAAGGGACGATGAGTGATCACCTGGCCGAGTGCTGCCCAGGCGGAAAAGATTGAGCCCTGGCTACGACGTTCGGCGGGCAGCGTTTCATGCAGTTTCCAGCGCGCAAGGAAGATCAGCAGTACAGCGATACAACCGAGCACGACAAAAATGCCGCGCCAGTTCAGCACCGTCATTAACACACCGCCGAGCACCGGTGCACCAATTGGCGCAAGGCCATTCACCAGCATCAGCAGGGCAAAGAAGCGAGTCAGTTCATGGCCGCTGTACATATCACGAGCGATAGCGCGTGATAATACCGCACCGCCTGCGCCCGCCAGACCTTCAAACAGACGCGCTACCAACAGAGAGTGAATGTCTTTTGCCAGCGCACAGCCAATTGACGCGATAAATAACAACACCAGTGACAGCATCAGGGGGCGAATACGGCCAAATTTGTCGCTCATCGGCCCAAACAGCAATTGTCCTGCGCCGAGGCCCAGTAAACCTGCGGTTAAACTTAACTGCGCGGTGGCAGTTTCGGTGTGCAGATCGCGCGCCAGTTCAGGTAAGGCGGGCAGATACAGGTCGATGCAAAGCGGCCCGAGTGCCGCGAGCAGGCCCAGCGTAATGGCGTAAACCAGCCGATTAGAGTGTGCAGGTGTCATTGATCCTCTGTTTTCTTGATGTCTTGAGATTTTTTTGCCGGGGGATTATACGAAGCGTGAAGCGGCAACACAGCAACTTTACGAAAAACTAACGTTTCAGAAATTGCCTAAAACATTGCCATTGATTTGATTAATCTGGATTTATGTTCCAGGCTTAATGTGACATGGACAAAGAATGAGGAATATAAAGATGAATAAAGTGCTGGGATGTATCGCTGCCGCTGTGACGCTGGTAGCTCTGTCAGGTTGTACGACTTATGACAAAGCGGAAAGCTATGTGACTAAGCCGGTGGTTAAGGATGTGAAAAAAGGAATGACGCGCGATCAGGTTCGCCAGATTGCGGGTGCACCATCAACTGAAATCACCATGGTACACGCCCGTGGTACTTGCCAGACTTACGTGATTGGCGAGCGTGATGGTAAAGCACAGACCTACTTTGTCAGTTATAACGATGTGGGCCGCGTAATGAACTACGGTTTCCAGAGCTGTAAAGACTACGATACCGATCCGCAAGCTGCTCAGTAATTCTTGCCGAATGCAAAAAGGCCCGTCAATGACGGGCCTTTTTTCGTTTAACGCTTACAGTCCGTAAGGGCGTGGCACTTCAACATAATTGCCGCCCATCTCACGCTGATAGTAGTGGCCTTCCTGCACGTAATAGCGTTTCCCGTTGAAATCCAGTACGCGCATCCCGCCTTCTGGCGGCGCTTCAGGCGCCTGAACCACCACGTAGGTATCACCCTGACGCTGGTAGTAGTTGCCATTCAGCATGTAATAAGTGAGACCGCCTATCAGCACCGCTGTCGCCGCTTCAGGTAAGAAGCGCAGCGGACCCGGACCACCCCAACGTGGGCCACCACCCCAATGTGGACCTGGGCCGGGGCCCCATCCGTAAGGGTGGGCAAAACTAATGGCGGGCGTTAATAAGGTTAACGCCAGCACCGAGGCGATAACGTTTTTCATCGGTGATTCTCCTGCTATGACTGATAGCAGAATTAGCCTTCTGACGACAAAACTCAAGTGAAAAGTGGCTGATTTTTCGTCTGTTTACCATGCTTAACGCTTTCCTGACGCTAGCGCCACGATCGGGGGGAATTGCGGAGTTTCAGCCATAAAAAAACGGCAGGCGATGAGGCCTGCCGTTGTTCTGCTGCGTCGGAATTAGCGATGCGCCAGTTCAGCGTGCTCGTCGCTTTCCAGCACTTTTTTATCGGTCAAACCGAGCCAGCGGCTGGTGAGTGAACCGGCCGTCATCGAACCATTGACGTTCAATGCGGTACGGCCCATGTCGATCAGCGGCTCAATGGAAATCAGCAGCGCAACCAGGGTCACCGGTAAGCCCATCGCAGGCAGCACAATCAGCGCTGCGAAGGTGGCACCGCCGCCGACACCGGCAACACCGGCTGAGCTCAGCGTAACGATACCGACCAGCGTCGCAATCCACATCGGATCAAACGGGTTGATGCCGACCGTTGGCGCAACCATCACCGCCAGCATGGTCGGGTACAAACCGGCGCAACCGTTCTGACCAATGGTGGCACCGAAGGAAGCCGAGAAGCTGGCAATCGATTCCGGCACACCAAGACGGCGCGTCTGCGTTTCGACGTTCAGCGGAATGCTGGCCGCACTGGAACGGCTGGTGAAAGCGAAGGTGATCACCGGCCATACTTTGCGGAAGAAGCGCATCGGGTTGATGCCGTTCACCGACAGCAGCAGGGCGTGCACGCCAAACATGATCGCCAGACCGAGATAAGAGGCCACCACAAAACCACCCAGCTTGATGATGTCCTGCAGGTTAGAGCCCGCCACCACTTTGGTCATCAGCGCCAGCACACCGTACGGCGTCAGCTTCATGATCAAACGCACCAGTTTCATCACCCAGGACTGCAGGGTATCAATTGCCACCAGTACGCGCTCGCCTTTGACTTTGTCATCCTTCAGCAACTGCAATGCAGCCACGCCGAGGAAGGCAGCGAAGATCACCACGCTGATGATCGAGGTGGGGTTAGCACCCGCCATATCGGCAAACGGATTTTTCGGGATAAAGGAGAGCAGCAGCTGCGGCGTGCTGAGATCGGCAACCTTGCCTACATAGTTGCTCTGGATCGCGCTCAGACGTGCGGTTTCCTGCGCACCCTGCACCAGACCTTCTGCGCTCAGGCCAAACAGACCCGTCACCATCACACCCACCAGCGCTGAGATAGCGGTAGTGAACAGCAACACGCCAATGGTCAGTACACTGATTTTGCCGAGTGAAGAGGCGTTATGCAGACGCGCTACCGCGCTCAGGATCGAGGCAAAGACCAGCGGCATCACAATCATCTGCAGCAACTGGACATAACCATTGCCGACGATGTTGAACCAGCCAATCGAGGCCTTCACTACCGGGCTGTTTTCGCCATAAATAGTTTGCAGCGCCAGACCGAACAGCACGCCAATCACTAAGCCAGTCAGCACGCGTTTCGACAGGCTCCAGCTTTGGTTGCCAATACGATTCAACAGAATCAGCAACGCAACGAAGGCGATGATATTAATAATGAGGGGAAAATCCATACTCAACTCCAGAGGTGTGCCGCGCAGCACGTTTGGCTGGCACGGAAAACAGTAAGTTCCCGTCAGGGAATGTCAGGAATGTTACCAGTTCAGGAAAGTGCAGGCTTATACTCAAAAGGAATGGTTTATAACTTTATTGATTGATTTGCCTGGTTATTGACCACTTTGGCCATTAACTAGCCGACCGACACCATTTTGCAGCGTATTAAACAGTTGCTCGGGCCAACCGTTGGCACCAAAAGAGGGCATACCTGCAGGAAACCACAATGCATATCCAACCAATGCGAGGCAAAGTGCGCGCTCCAGTTGATTGCCTTTCTGGCTATTGAGCAGCGGCAAACGGAAACGCCAGCGGCACGGCCACAGCAAGGGGACGCCTGCGGGGGTCAACATGTCGGCGACGATGTGACTGAGATAACCCAGCGTCATCCCCTGTAAGACATCAGCAGGCAGGAACCAGTCCGCCGGAACGTTAATCTGGAATAGCCACAGGCTGATCGCTACCGCCAGCAAACTGTGGGTAAATCCACGATGACCAAAGGCGCGCGCAATGGGTTGTGAGATCCATTTCAGGCGCTGGCCTAACACAGATTTAGGATGGTCAATATCAGGCAGCAGACAGGTCAGCAGTGCAGCAGGCACGAGATGCCACCAGTCGGCGCTGGCCATGACTGGCGTCAGCTCCGCACGCTTAGCAAAAATCGCGCTGGCAATGGCAAAAATGATATGGCCTTCGGCCGTCATGATGAAACCTGGCTGCAAAAACTGTCGATGCATCCAGTATAGGGATTTATCCAGTGAAATAGAACGGTGACGCTGTAACGAAGCGTTAATATTTTTCGCTTTCCCGCGTCATAATGACGCGGGAAAAGAACAGGTTAGCGTGCTAACCATCCACCATCGACGGCCAGTGTGTAGCCGTGCACATAATCTGCAGCGTCAGAAGCCAGAAACACGATCGGACCCATCATGTCATCCGGAACACCCCAGCGTCCGGCAGGGATGCGTCCAAGGATCTCTTCGTTGCGCGACTCATCATTACGCAGTTGTTCGGTGTTATTGGTTGCCATATAGCCTGGAGCGATGGCATTAACGTTAATGCCGTGTTTCGCCCACTCATTGGCCATCAGCCGCGTTAAACCCATCACCGCGCTTTTCGACGCAGTGTAAGAGGGCACGCGAATGCCGCCCTGAAAGGAGAGCATTGAGGCGATATTAATAATTTTGCCGCCGTTGCCCTGAGCGATAAACTGACGTGCCACCTGCTGAGACAGGAAGAACAGGCTTTTGCTGTTGATGTTCATGACATCGTCCCAGTCCTGCTCGCTGAAGTTGAGTGCATCCTCACGGCGGATGATGCCCGCGTTATTCACCAGAATATCGATACGTCCTGCCTGAGCCACGGCTTGCTCAACAATCTGCGGCACCCCTTTCGGCTGAGTCAAATCTGCCTGAATCGGCCAAAAGCGGCGCCCCAGGGCTTCAACTTTAGACTGTGTATCGGCAGGACCGGCACGATTAACGCCAATGATGTCACAGCCGGCTTGCGCCAACCCTAAGGCCATCCCCTGACCTAAACCGGTATTACAGCCGGTGACCAGCGCAATTTTGCCTTCAAGATTAAATGCGTTAAGGATCATCTTTCGCTCCTGTTAGCGCAGCGCGCTGATGCTGACGTGGTCCATGTCATCGAATACCTGATTTTCGCCCACCATGCCCCAGATAAAGGTATAGCGCTGTGTGCCCACTCCGGCATGAATTGACCAGCTTGGTGAGATCACCGCCTGCTCATTGTGCACCAGCAAATGGCGCGTTTCCTGCGGCTGGCCCATCATGTGGAAAACGGCGCTGTCATCTGCCATATCAAAGTAAAAGTACACTTCCATACGACGTTCATGGGTGTGGCACGGCATGGTGTTCCACAGATTGCCGTCATCAAGACGCGTGAGTCCCATGGTGAGCTGGCAGGTGGGTAACACATCCGGCACGATAAATTTATTAATGGTGCGACGGTTTGAGGTCGCGGCATCCCCTAACGTGGCTTTGACTGCATCCTGCAGGGTGATCTTTTTATCCGGATAACGGGTATGTGCGGGTGCGCTGTTGTAATAAAACTTCGCTGGAAGGTTGGCGTTGCTGCTGCGGAAAACCACGCTTTTGGCACCCTGGCCAACATACAGCGCCTCCTGATGGCCCACCTCCCAGGTTTTGCCATCGACGTCAATCAAGCCCGGTCCGCCAATGTTGATCACGCCCAGTTCGCGGCGTTCGAGAAAATAGCTCACGCCCAGTTGTTTGCCGACTTCTTCACCGATTGTCACCGACTGCTGGATTGGCATGACACCACCAATGATGATGCGATCAATGTGGCTGTAAGTGAGGGTGTAATGGTCTGCCTCAAAAATTTTCTCGATCAAAAATTCGCGACGTAATCCGGCGGTGTCCAGATTTTTTGCATGCTCAGTATGAATGCTTTGACGAACGTCCATCTCAGACCTCTCAAAGTTGAAGGAAGTGTCCCGAAGTGGGTCTTTGGGCATCTTAGGCAGGATGGGATGTGAATTCAATAAAAATGAAACGTTGTTTTATTTAACTGTGTTGGCGATCAAATACCCGCAGTTATTGGCGTAGTGGGTGTCAGGAACAATGGAAAGCGTTGCCCACAGATGGGCAACGAGAATGGAGGGGCTGAGTCCTGGCCCGGCACAGGTGTATCAGAATTAATTGAACAGATGCTCAGCTTTCAACTCGGTCAAACTCGCCAGTTTCACATTGGCCAGCGCCCAACGCGCATCATCCGCGTACTCGGCTGCTGGCACCACAATCGAACGCATGCGCGCGGCTTTGGTGGCGATCATGCCATTGAACGAATCTTCCAGCGTCACACAGTTGAGCGGATCCACCGCCAACTTCGCCGCCGCATCCAGATAGACCTGTGGATGAGGCTTGCTGTACGGCAGGCTTTCGGCTGAAGCAATGGCGTCGAAATATTTGCGCAGGTCGAACATCTCCAGCACGCGCTCCAGCATAAACAGCGGTGACGCAGAAGCGAGAGCGATTTTTAATCCCTGCTGCTGGCAAAGTTGCAATGCCTGTTCAACGCCGGGCAGTAATGGACGCGTCTCCTCAACCAATGCCAGCGCGCGGGCAATGATACGTTGCGTCACTTCCGCCTGATCCGGGCCGTTCCACGGCAAAGCTTCAAACCACATACGGACGGTTTGATCGATGCGCAAACCCAGCGTATCGGGCAGTTCATGGCGGCGGGTAATATCCACACCCAGACTCGCAAACACATCCAGTTCTGCCTGATCCCACAAGGGTTCAGAGTCGATCAGTAATCCGTCCATATCAAAAATAGCGGCCAACACCGGGCGACGATAAGACATACAACAGCTCCGTTTGAAATTTGCCCTACCTTACCATGTGCAGCCGGTAAATCCGACTCACGGCAGGTTACGCATTTTTCAGGAAAAAAAGCCGCAGTGCAGGTAGACTTAGGGCAAAACTACTGTATGTGAAGGGAGACACCATGACTTACCAACAGGCTGGCCGCATCGCCATCCTTAAGCGAGTGGCTGGCTGGGTAATTTTTATTCCGGCGCTGCTATCCACCATTATCTCAATTCTCGGCTTCATGTTTAAACACAGTGAAAAGCAGCCGGGCATTGATGCAGTGATGCTTGATTTTGTCCATGTCATGGTCGACATGATCAAGTTCAATACGCCGTTTTTGAACCTGTTTTGGCAAAACTCACCGGTACCGGAGTTTCATGGCGGTGCCAATATTGGCTTCTGGATCATCTACATCCTGATTTTCGTCGGCATTGCGCTGCAGGCGTCAGGCGCGCGCATGTGGCGTCAGTCGCGTCACATCAAGGAAGGTATTGAAGATCAGTTGATTCTTGAACAAGCCAAAGGAGCTGAAGGGCGTACACGTGCTCAGCTGGAAGAGAAGATCCATGTCCCGCGACATACAATTTTGCTGCAAATTTTCCCGCTCTATATCCTGCCAATTGTGATTGCTATTGCGGGTTATTTTGTCCTGAAATTACTGGGCATGCTGTAAGGCGTCAGGCCGGCCTGGCCTGACGTTGTCCCAATGCATCTTCATTTAACAACTGGTCAATCGCGAATTGTGCGGCGTTTGTCCAGTTACCGGCAAACACGTTGGCGCGGTTGAGTAAATAGTAGAGCTGATACACGGGCTGTCGTTGCGAAAACCCTTCTGCCAGCGGCCACACCGAGTGATATCCCTCGTAAATCTGGCGTGGCAATTCGACGTAGTAATTCAACATCGCGAGATCGCACTCCCTGTCGCCCCAATAGCAGGCGGGGTCAAACAGCCATGGCCCACTGCTGCTATCCGCGCAGTTAGCAGGCCATAAATCGCCGTGTAGTAGAGAAGGCTGAGGATGATGATTGGCCAACGCGCGTTGCACGCAATCGACGATCAATTCGGTATTGCCGTATTGCACCCCTTTCTCAGCGGCCAGCTGTAGTTGCCAGCCAATACGCTGTTCAGCAAAGAACACCGACCAGCGGCGTAGCCAACTGTTGGGCTGGGGGGAGGTGGTGATGTTGTTATCGTAATCGAGGCCAAACTGCGGTTGCTCGCTCCATTGATGGAGGTGAGCCAACTGCTGGCCAAGCTGAAAGGCGCTCTGTTCGTTCAGCGCCTCTGGCTGGATATATTCCAGCAGCAAAAAGCTGCTGTCGCGGTCATTACCGACGCCATACACTTTCGGCACCCGGACCGTCTGCGTCCGCGCCAGCAAGCCCAGCTGGTCAGCTTCCCAACTGAACAAGGTCAGCATATCGCGCGTATTACATTTGACGAAGACGTCGAGATCGCCATAACGGAGGCGCCAGGCGGGATGCACATCGCCACCGGGAAGTTCATAGCGTTCAGTGATTTCAGCTTCACCGGCGTGTTCGCTTAACAGACGACTAATGGCTGACCACATTGGGTAATCCTCTTTATTCGCTGCGTAAGTTTGATTGTAGCGCTCAAAACTTCAGCAAAACCAGTGGTGCGGCGATTATTTGTGGCGCGTCAGGGTTTTGCCTGTAGAAATTCGGATAGCGTGGTGATCTTCACCTCCGCTTTACGATGCAGGGCAACATCCGCCAGCCCGGCGGCGTGTTCTGCGATTTCATGTTGTTCCAATGCACTGATAATGCCAAAACTGTTGGTTCCCAACTCATGCGAATGACCTTCATCATCATGCATGGTCGTGGTGTAACCGCCGCTGACCATTACGCTGTTAAGGGATTGCAGATCGCCTAAGCTCTCATCAGGGTAGCTTAGCGTGACAATGTAACGTTTCAGGTCGTGGTCACTCATCATTCACCTCATTGTAATGGAACAGATTTCAGCGTAGACCAGCGCTGCGGATAGAGCGAATTCTGCGCAATTCAGGTGGGAAAAGGGAGCGTAAATCTGCGTCAACAGGCTTCAGAAAATTCTTGTATCAATTGGGCTGCTATTTCGCTAATTGCCTCTTATAATGCGCAGCGGTAATGGGAAAACTCCTATTAACCATGCGGTTCCAGCGCGGAACCTGGTATTTCTGGCACCTTCATACTTTTTTACAAAACTTACCGTAAATTGCATTGATTGGCTGGGAAAACTCTTCAGACTCACTCTTTTTTAAACTGTCGTACGGGTCACATTTAATGAAAGCCTTTAATAAGCTGTCCGCTGTTTTATTGCTCTCTGCTGGAGCATTTTGTCACCAGGCATTTGCAGATAACACCGTTTTCACCTCTATGGATGACCCTTCAACGGCAAAAAAACCGTTTGAAGGCAGCGCGTCAGCCGGTTATTTGGCACAGACAGGGAATACCACCAGCTCAGCGTTGAGCGCGGCAACCAACATGACGTGGTATCAGACCAACACCGCTTACAGCTTGTGGGGCAACGCCGCGAACAACTCATCCAACGATGAGCGTTCCTCAGAGACTTACAACATCGGTGGTCGTACCCGTTACAATATGAACAGCGCGGACTATCTGTTCGGTCAGGCGAGCTGGTTGAGCGACCGTTTCAACGGTTATGATTCGCGCGATGTACTGACTGCCGGTTATGGTCGCCAGTTGCTGAACGGTCCTGTGCACTCGCTGCGAGCTGAATTCGGTCCCGGTGTCCGTTACGATGATTTCCATGAAGGTGGTCACGAAACCAAGGCGCTGGGATACGGTGCTGTGAGCTACCAGTGGCAACTGACTGACACGACCAAATTCATCCAGGGTGTTTCCGTGTTGAGCAGCTTCGGTGAAGATACAACGCTGAACTCCGAAACCGGCTTGCAGGTGGCCATCAACGAACACTTCGCGTTGAAGCTGGCTTACAACGTGACCTGGAATAATAATCCGCCAGAGTCTGCGCCGGATCGTACCGACACCAAAACCACCATCCAGCTTTCTTACGCGATGTAAGCGAGCCGTGATGAAAAACCGTTGCCGGTCAGCGCCGCGCAGCGGTTTTTTTTTATCTGTCGATGGCTTAGCGCATTTTTCGCGGGTTTAGATCGCGGCAGAAAGCTGCTATTATCTCCGGCGCTTTACATTCCTGGCGTCATTCCGACAACGTGGGTCTGACATTACGCCGGGTTACTCAAACAGAACTCAATGTTGCATGTAGGCTTTCGTGTGGCTTACCACTGCAATTAAGGATATGAAATGCCAGTAATTACTCTTCCTGATGGCAGCCAGCGCGTATTTGACCGTCCGGTCAGCGTGATGGACATCGCTCTGGATATTGGACCGGGCCTGGCGAAAGCCTGTATTGCCGGTCGTGTTAATGGCGAGCTGGTGGACGCGGTTGATCCGATCACCGAAGATGCTCAGGTGGCAATTATCACCGCCAAAGATGAAGCCGGTCTGGAAATTATTCGTCACTCTTGTGCGCACCTGTTAGGGCATGCGATTAAACAACTGTGGCCGAATACCAAAATGGCGATTGGTCCGGTGATCGATAACGGCTTCTATTATGACGTCGATTTGGATCACACCCTGACGCAGGAAGATCTTGAGCTGCTGGAAAAGCGTATGCACCAGCTGGCTGAGACTAATTACGATGTGGTGAAGAAGAAGGTGAGCTGGCAGGAAGCACGTGATGTGTTTGCTGAGCGTGGCGAAAGCTACAAAACCACCATTCTTGACGAAAACATCAGCCACGATGATCAACCTGGTTTGTATCATCATGAAGAATACATCGACATGTGCCGCGGTCCGCACGTGCCGAACATGCGTTTCTGCCATCACTTCAAACTGCAGAAAATCTCCGGTGCTTACTGGCGCGGCAACAGCGACAACAAAATGCTGCAGCGTATTTACGGTACAGCGTGGGGCGACAAGAAGCAGCTGGCTGCCTATCTGCAGCGTTTGGAAGAAGCGGCGAAGCGCGATCACCGTAAAATCGGTAAGCAGCTCGACCTGTACCATATGCAGGAAGAAGCGCCAGGTATGGTGTTCTGGCACAACGACGGTTGGACCATCTTCCGTGAACTGGAAGTGTTCGTCCGTACCAAGCTGAAAGAGTACGATTACCAGGAAGTGAAAGGTCCGTTTATGATGGACCGTGTGCTGTGGGAAAAAACCGGCCACTGGGAAAACTACAAAGAAGCGATGTTCACCACCTCTTCAGAGAACCGTGAATATTGCATCAAGCCAATGAACTGCCCTGGCCACGTTCAGATCTTTAATCAGGGTCTGAAATCCTACCGTGACCTGCCGCTGCGTATGGCGGAATTTGGTAGCTGCCACCGTAATGAGCCATCAGGCGCATTGCACGGCCTGATGCGCGTCCGTGGTTTTACCCAGGATGATGCGCACGTCTTCTGTACCGAAGATCAGGTTCGTGATGAAGTAAACAGCTGTATCCGCATGGTTTACGACATGTACAGCACCTTCGGTTTTGAAAAAATCGTGGTGAAACTGTCGACCCGTCCGGAGAAACGTATCGGTACCGATGAAATGTGGGACCGTGCGGAAGTGGATTTAGCAGAAGCGCTGAAGGAGAACGAAATTCCGTTCGAATATCAGCCAGGAGAAGGTGCCTTCTACGGCCCGAAAATTGAGTTTACCCTGTACGATTGCCTCGACCGCGCATGGCAGTGCGGCACCGTTCAGCTAGACTTCTCCCTGCCAAAACGTTTGGACGCCACTTATGTGGGCGAAAACAACGATCGTCAGACGCCGGTAATGATTCACCGTGCGATTCTCGGTTCAATGGAGCGCTTTATCGGCATCCTGACCGAAGAGTTCGCGGGCTTCTTCCCGAGCTGGCTGGCCCCCGTGCAGGCTGTGGTGATGAATATTACCGACAGTCAGGCAGAATATGTCAGTGAATTGACAAAGAAATTGCAGAAAGCTGGCATTCGTGTCAAAGCAGACTTGAGAAACGAGAAGATAGGCTTTAAAATCCGCGAGCACACATTACGTCGCGTCCCTTATATGCTGGTTTGCGGTGAGAAAGAGGTGGAAGCAGGCAAAGTTGCCGTGCGCACCCGCCGTGGTAAAGACCTCGGGAGCATGGACGTAGATGTGTTTGTTGAGAAGCTGCAACAAGAGATTCGCAGCCGACATCTTCACCAATTAGAGGAATAAGGTTATTAAAGGCGGAAAACGAGTACAACCGACGCGTCCGAACCGTATCAACGGCGAAATCCGTGCTACCGAAGTGCGCTTAACTGGCGTAGACGGCGAGCAACTTGGCATTGTGACATTGCGCGAAGCAATTGAGAAAGCCGAAGAAGCTGGCGTAGATTTAGTTGAAATCAGCCCGAACGCCGAACCGCCGGTTTGCCGTATTATGGATTACGGCAAGTTCCTTTATGAAAAGAGTAAATCTTCTAAGGAACAGAAGAAGAAGCAGAAAGTTATCCAGGTTAAGGAAATTAAATTCCGTCCTGGTACCGATGATGGCGACTATCAGGTCAAACTACGCAACCTGATTCGCTTTCTGGAAGAGGGCGATAAAGCCAAAATCACGCTGCGTTTCCGTGGTCGTGAAATGGCGCACCAGCAGATCGGTATGGAAGTGCTTAACCGCGTCCGTAAAGACCTGTGTGAAGATCTGGATCTGGCCATTGTCGAGTCCTTCCCGACTAAGATCGAAGGCCGCCAGATGATCATGGTGCTCGCACCGAAGAAGAAACAGTAGGCCTTCAAGTAATAATTCCTCGCAGCGTTCGCGCTGTGCGGAATCTTATTCGCCTGTCTGATTCATTTTATTAACAATGCGAAGTGGATATTTGTAAAAATGCCAAAGATTAAAACTGTCCGTGGCGCGGCTAAGCGCTTCAAGAAGACCGCTTCTGGCGGCTTCAAGCGTAAGCACGCGAACCTGCGTCATATTCTGACTAAGAAGTCTACCAAGCGTAAACGTCACCTGCGTCCGAAAGGCATGGTGTCTAAAGGCGATCTGGGTCTGGTTGTTGCCTGCCTGCCGTACGCATAAGTAAACTTTTTATAAATCTGCCTGAACACTTTGCGAACTGCAGGGAATAGGGCATCACAGAATATGATATAGGAGAGCTCACATGGCTCGCGTAAAACGTGGTGTAATTGCTCGCGCACGTCACAAGAAAATCTTAAAACAAGCTAAAGGCTACTACGGTGCACGTTCACGTGTTTACCGCGTTGCTTTCCAGGCTGTTATCAAAGCTGGTCAGTATGCTTACCGTGACCGTCGTCAACGTAAGCGTCAGTTCCGTCAGCTGTGGATCGCGCGTATCAACGCTGCGGCCCGTCAGAACGGTATCTCTTACAGCCGTTTCATCAATGGCCTGAAAAAAGCCTCTATTGAAATCGACCGTAAGATTCTGGCTGACATCGCTGTATTCGACAAAGTGACCTTCACGGCACTGGTCGAAAAAGCAAAATCAGCTCTGGCGTAAGTCAGATGAAAAAGGGAGCTTGCTCCCTTTTTTATTGCCTGCAACTCACGCAAAAGATTGACATTTTAACCGCTGGGCTTTTCAATAGTGCGGTTTCTATCAAGACAAGGTAACGCAAGCATGCACGCTGCTATTTTCCGTTTCTTTTTTTACTTTAGCGCCTGACAATCGGGGGCTTTTGCGCATAAGAAAAGAAACGAAAAATCGCGCTGAAAGCCTCCCTCGTGGAGGCTTTTTTGTTTCTGGCGACACTTAATCGGATCTCACGGTCCTTACAAGAACTGACCAGCCCGGCTGGAAGAAGAGGAAATCATGTCCCAACTCGCAGACCTGGTGGCCCGTGCCACGGCCGCTATCGACGAGGCGTCGGATATCGCCGCCCTGGACGCCGTGCGCGTCGAATTTCTGGGTAAGAAAGGGCATCTGACGCTGCAAATGACCACCCTGCGTGAACTGCCAGCGGAAGACCGTCCGGCAGCAGGTGCGGTGATTAACGAAGCGAAGCAGCAGGTGCAGGATCGTCTTAACGCACGTAAAGACACCCTGGAAAGCGCTGAGCTGAATGCGCGCCTCGCGGCAGAGACCATTGATGTCTCGCTGCCTGGTCGTCGCGTTGAGAACGGTGGTTTGCACCCGGTGACCCGCACCATCGACCGTATCGAAAACTTCTTCGGCGAGTTGGGCTTTGCGGTGGTCACTGGCCCGGAAATCGAAGATGACTATCATAACTTCGACGCACTCAACATTCCTGGCCACCATCCGGCGCGTGCTGACCACGATACCTTCTGGTTCGATGCCACCCGTCTGCTGCGCACCCAGACGTCTGGCGTGCAGATCCGCACCATGAAAAACCAGCAGCCGCCGATCCGCATCATCGCGCCAGGTCGTGTGTATCGTAACGACTACGATCAAACGCACACCCCAATGTTCCATCAGATGGAAGGCCTGATTGTTGATAAAGACATCAGCTTCACCAACCTGAAAGGCACGCTGCACGATTTCCTGAACAACTTCTTTGAAGAAGACCTGCAGATTCGCTTCCGTCCTTCTTACTTCCCGTTCACCGAACCGTCTGCGGAAGTGGATGTGATGGGTAAAAATGGCAAGTGGCTGGAAGTGCTGGGCTGCGGCATGGTGCATCCAAATGTGTTGCGCAATGTGGGCATCGACCCGGAAGTCTACTCTGGCTTCGCTTTCGGCATGGGAATGGAGCGTCTGACCATGCTGCGTTACGGCGTGAACGATCTGCGCGCCTTCTTCGAAAATGATTTACGTTTCCTCAAACAATTTAAATAAGGGCAGGTTATCCAATGAAATTCAGTGAACTCTGGTTACGCGAATGGGTAAATCCAGCCCTGGACAGCGCTGCGCTGTCTGAGCAAATCACCATGGCCGGCCTGGAAGTGGACGGCGTGGATCCGGTCGCCGGTGCGTTCCATGGCGTGGTCGTGGGTGAAGTGGTGGAGTGCGGCCAGCATCCGAATGCAGACAAACTGCGCGTGACCAAAATCAACGTGGGCGGCGAGCGCCTGCTGGATATCGTCTGTGGCGCGCCAAACTGCCGCCAGGGCTTGAAAGTCGCCGTGGCGACCGTCGGCGCTGTACTGCCAGGCGACTTCAAAATCAAAGCCGCGAAACTGCGCGGTGAGCCTTCAGAAGGCATGCTGTGCTCGTTCTCTGAGCTGGGTATTTCCGACGATCACAGTGGCATTATTGAATTGCCTGCTGATGCGCCTATTGGCACTGACATCCGCAGCTACCTGCAGCTGGATGACAACACCATCGAAATCAGCGTGACGCCAAACCGTGCCGATTGCCTCGGTATTATCGGTATCGCGCGCGATGTGGCGGTAGTCAACGGTTTGCCGCTCACCGAGCCAACGATTGAGCCGGTTAAAGCGACCATTACTGATACATTCCCGATTCGCGTAGATGCCACCGATGCTTGCCCACGTTATCTGGGCCGCGTAGTAAAAGGCATCAATGTGAAAGCGGCAACGCCACTGTGGATGCGTGAAAAACTGCGTCGCTGCGGCATCCGTTCTATCGACCCGGTGGTGGATATCACCAACTACGTTCTGCTGGAACTCGGTCAGCCGATGCACGCCTTTGACCTCGATCGCATTGACGGCGGCATCGTGGTGCGCATGGCGGAAGAGGGTGAAGTCCTGACCTTACTGGATGGCACAGAAGCGAAACTCAGCAGCGACACGCTGGTGATTGCTGACCATCAGAAAGCGCTGGCGATGGGCGGCATTTTTGGTGGTGAGCACTCTGGTGTGAACGAAGAAACCCAAAATGTGCTGTTCGAGTGTGCTTTCTTTGAACCGCTGGCGATCACCGGCCGTGCTCGTCGTCAGGGCCTGCATACCGACGCGTCGCATCGTTACGAGCGTGGTGTTGATCCGGCCCTGCAATTTAAAGCCATTGAACGCGCCACCCAGCTGCTGCTGGACATTTGTGGCGGCGAAGCGGGTCCGGTTATCGATCAAACTGACGCCAGCAAGCTGCCTGAGCGCGCCACCATTACTCTGCGTCGCGAAAAGCTGGACCGCCTGATTGGCCACGTGATCGGCGATGAGCAGGTCACCGATATCCTGACGCGTCTCGGTTGCGAAGTGACCGTGGGCAATGGCGAGTGGACAGCCGTTGCACCAAGCTGGCGTTTCGATATGGCGATTGAAGAAGATCTGGTTGAAGAAGTGGCCCGCGTATACGGCTACAACAACATTCCAGACGTGCCGGTGAAAGCCAACCTGATTATGACGAAGCATCGCGAAGCGGATCTGTCGCTGAAGCGTGCGCGTAACCTGCTCGTCGATAAAGGCTATCAGGAAGCGATTACCTACAGCTTCGTTGATCCGAAAGTGCAGCAGCTGCTGCATCCGGGTGAAGAAGCGCTGATCCTGCCAAGCCCGATTTCCAGCGATATGTCAGCAATGCGCTTGTCACTGTGGACCGGTCTGCTTGGTGCGGTGGTGTATAACCAGAACCGTCAGCAAGGCCGTGTGCGCCTGTTTGAGAGCGGTTTGCGCTTTGTTCCTGATACGCAGGCCGATCTCGGTATCCGCCAGGATCTTATGCTGGCGGGCGTTCTGAGCGGTAATCGCTATGAAGAGCATTGGGATCTGGCGCGTCAGACAGTTGACTTCTATGATTTAAAAGGCGATTTAGAATCGTTACTGGATTTGACCGGTAAACTCGATGAGATTTCTTTCCGTGCAGAAGCCAATCCGGCGCTGCATACGGGACAGAGCGCGGCAATTTATTTACGCGGCGAACGAATCGGATTTATCGGAGTGGTTCATCCGGAGTTGGAACGTAAGCTGGATCTCAACGGCCGCACCTTAGTGTTTGAACTGCTTTGGAATAAGGTCGCAGACCGCGTCCTGCCTGACGCGCGCGAGATTTCACGCTTCCCGGCGAACCGTCGTGATATCGCTGTGGTAGTGGCTGAAAACGTGCCCGCAGCAGATATCATCGCGGAGTGTAAGAAAGTTGGCGTAAATCAGGTAGTTGGCGTAAACTTGTTTGACGTGTACCGTGGTAAGGGCGTGAACGAGGGCGAAAAGAGCCTCGCGATTAGCCTGATTTTGCAGGATACCAGCCGGACACTCGAAGAAGAGGAGATTGCCGCGACCGTTGCCAAATGCGTTGCGGCATTAAAAGAGCGATTCCAGGCAACCTTGAGGGATTGAACCTATGGCGCTTACAAAAGCTGAAATGTCAGAGTACCTGTTTGAAAAACTCGGGTTGAGCAAACGCGATGCCAAAGAGTTGGTTGAGCTCTTCTTTGAAGAAGTTCGCCGCGCGTTAGAAAACGGAGAACAGGTTAAACTGTCCGGATTTGGTAATTTTGATCTGCGTGACAAAAACCAACGTCCGGGCCGTAACCCGAAGACGGGGGAAGATATTCCTATCACTGCCCGCCGAGTGGTGACCTTCCGTCCGGGACAGAAGTTGAAAAGTCGCGTTGAGAACGCGACACCGAAGGACGCTGACTAATTTCAGTATGACAAAAAGGCCGCTTAGCGGCCTTTTTTATTGGCTGTAAAATAGGCGTTCTGCGCAATCTTTCCATAATGTCAGGATTTCGTAAGTATCCGGAAAATAGGATGAAAATCGGCACTGGCTGATAGTGACTGCGGCAATCCATTTGTTATAACAGCGCCATCACATAACAAGGGATATTGCTGATGAAAAAGACAGCACTTTTACTGGGCATCCTGTTAGGCATGCCGCTGCTGGCTAGCGCCAATGTTTCCGTTAACATCAACACACCGGGTGTTTCTATTCATATCGGTGATCAAGATAAACGTGGCTACTACTGGGATGGCTACGACTGGCGTGCGCCAACCTGGTGGAAACAGCACCACAATCAACGCATCGGCACCAAAGGCCCGCACGGTTACTGGAACGGTAACGGCTGGCAGCCACAGCACCCGGGCAATGCGCCGCACCACGATAACAAACCGCAGCCGCGCGACCAGCATCATGACTCGCGTGATAGCCACGACAAGCGTGATAATCACGGTCAACCGATCCCGCCTCATCAGTAAGCGTTGCTCAGCGGCACCCACTCGGTGCCGCTTTCTTTTTGCCACAATCCCACTACAATCAAATCTCTGTTTTCTCTGCCAATCTTATCTATGACTCTGTTGGACCAGCTTGCCCGTCAGGCCGATCGTCGTAGCCAGCGCTGGCTGATGCTGCTCGGTGCCATTCTGCTGCTGCTGTTTATTCTCAGCCTGTGCGCCGGAGACATCTGGATATCGCCAACCCAATGGTTTTCCTCTAACGGTGAACTCTTCGTCTGGCAGTTGCGCTTACCGCGGACGCTGGCGGTGCTGCTGGTGGGCGCTGCGCTGGCGGTGTGTGGTGTGGTGATGCAGGCGCTGTTCAACAATCCGCTGGCAGAACCCGGCCTGCTTGGCGTATCCAATGGCGCGGGCATTGGGTTAGTGTTGGGTGTCATGCTGGGCAATGGCTCATTATGGAGCCTGACGCTGGCGGCGATGGCGGGCGCATTATTGATCACGCTGATCCTGCTGCACTTTGCCCATCGTCAGCTTTCAGTCAGCCGCTTATTGCTCACGGGGGTCGCGCTCGGCATTATCTGTAGCGCAGTGATGACATGGGCCGTGTACTTTAGCACCAGCCTCGATCTACGGCAGTTAATGTACTGGATGATGGGCGGCTTTGGCGGTATTGACTGGCGCTATGGCTGGATGATGCTGGCGCTGTTGCCGGTCACTCTGCTGCTGACAGCCACCGCTCGGACGCTGAATTTACTTTCACTGGGGGAAACCTCGGCGCGTCAGCTAGGCCTGCCGTTATTGTTGTGGCGTAACCTGTTAGTGTTGGCGATGGGCTGGCTGGTTGGCGCCAGCGTGGCGATGGCCGGTGCCATCGGGTTTGTCGGATTGGTCATCCCTCATCTGTTACGCTTAAGCGGTTTTAGCGATCACCGATACCTGCTGCCCGCCTCGGCGCTGGCAGGGGCTGCGGTGCTCCTCGGGGCAGATATTATCGCCCGACTGGTGCTGACGTCGGCAGAGTTGCCGATTGGCGTGGTCACCGCCACCCTCGGCGCACCGCTGTTTATCGTGCTATTAGTGAAATCTTCGCGCTAGCAATGGCTGGCATCTTGGTCTCAACAACAGGAATCGACAATGAGCATTTATCAGACAGAACTGGTTACCCTGGACGGCGAAAAAACGACGCTGGCACAGTATCAGGACAACGTACTGCTGGTGGTCAACGTGGCGTCAAAATGTGGGCTGACGGCGCAGTATGAGCAGCTTGAGTCACTGCAGAAAGCCTGGCAGGACAAAAACTTTAGCGTGCTGGGTTTCCCCTGCAACCAGTTTCTGGAGCAGGAGCCGGGCAGCAACGAAGAGATCAAAACCTTCTGCAGCACCACTTATGGTGTGACTTTCCCGATGTTCGATAAAACCGATGTGAACGGTGCCAATCGTCATCCGCTGTATGCGCAGTTAACGGCGGCACAGCCTGAAGCCGAACGTCCTGAAGGCAGCGGTTTCCTCGAGCGTATGGTGAGCAAAGGACGTGCACCAAAAGCCGAGGGCGACATTTTGTGGAACTTCGAAAAATTCCTCATCAACAAACAGGGTAAGGTGATTGCGCGTTTCTCTCCGGATATGACGCCTGATGATCCGATCATCCTGAAACGCGTTGAGCAGGCGCTGGCAGAGTAAATGTTGTTGCAGTGTCAGGGAGTCAGCGTCGCGGGACGTCTGGCTCCGGTTGATCTCAGCGTCAATGCAGGTGAATGGATACATTTGGTGGGCCCGAATGGCGCGGGAAAAAGTACTTTACTCTGTGCGCTGTCGGGATTATTGCCGGCTCAAGGCGTGATTCAGCTTGCAGGAAAGTCGTTGAGCCGCTTAAGCGGGGCCGCGCTGGCTCAATGGCGTGCCTGGTTACCGCAGCAACAGACCGCATTAGGGACCATGCCCGTCTGGCACTATCTGCGTCTGCATTTCTCTTCGGCGTCGCCGCAGGTAGATGTCACACTCAATGATGTGCTGACGCAACTCAGCATACACGACAAATTAACCCGTCAACTGACGCAGCTCTCTGGTGGCGAATGGCAGCGTGTGCGGCTGGCGGCAGTAGTGATGCAAATCCATCCGGCGATCAATCCTCACGGCAAGCTTTTAATTCTGGATGAGCCGATGACGGCATTGGATGTCGCGCAGCAGCGAGCCGTGGATAAATTGCTGCTCCAGCTGTGCCACGCCGGTATTGCGGTGATTGCCAGCGGCCATGATCTTAACCACAGTCTGCGCCATGCCGACCGCGTAGGATTGATGCATCAGGGGGAAGTGGTGATGCAGGGGAGTGCGCGGGACGTCTTAACCGCCGCCAATCTCTCTCCGTTGTACCAAACCGAGTTTCAACAATTAGATACACCGCAAGGCCCTCTGCTGTTTATTCCCTGAATAACATTGCCTGTTAAGCAGATTTGCCGCTAAAGTGTCATCCGGGCGACGGATTTAGGGACATTCTGATGCGAATAACGGTATTTCTTCTGATGCTGCTGCTGGTTGGGTGTAGTAGCCATCACGCGCCGCCGCCGAATGGCCGCCTTTCTGATTCCATCACCGTGATTGCTCAACTCAACGATCAGTTAGGTCGCTGGCGTGGCACGCCTTATCGCTACGGCGGGTTAAGTCGAGGCGGTGTGGATTGCTCTGGTTTTGTTTATCTGACCTTCCGCGATAAATTCGATATGCAACTGCCGCGTTCTACCGTTGACCAGACGGATATTGGCACTCGCATTGATAAACGAGATTTACTGCCCGGTGATCTGGTCTTCTTCAAAACGGGCAGCGGAGAGAATGGCCTGCATGTGGGTATTTATGATACCGATAACACCTTTATCCACGCTTCGACCAGCCAGGGCGTGATTCGCTCTTCACTGGATAATGTCTATTGGCGCAAGGTATTTTGGCAGGCACGTCGTATCTGAATGATTACCATACCAGTGCTGAATGACCTATTCTCTTCATGGTTTTTCAGCCGGTTTATTATTGAATTCCCCTCAAATTTAACTCTCATTTAAAATGGCACTTTACCTGTGCTCGCATAAATACTAAAAATAAGACTGAATTTATTTAATGAGTATGGACAACCACCTCGGCTATTTGGCTTAAGTTTTATTTATGGCTTAAAACGGTTTAATCAGGCACAAAATTGCGTCTCTTCTAACGTTTGGTCCTATTGCCTGACCGTTTTCATTGATATACGATGCGCCAATTGCCACTGCTTCTGGCTGCTAAAATGAAAGTCCATTTATCTGCCGACTATCAGTCGGAAACCTGGTTCTATCCAGTTTATACACTGGCGGGCCAGCTGACTGCGGTCGAGCTGGTGACGCAATTCGTCCACGACAGCGCACCTATTACGCTGCCGCAGGATTTGCTGTTGCCGCAATTAGACGATGCGCAGCAATTACGGTTAATGCAGAGCCAGCTTTCTTTACTGGAAAAGTACCGTGACTTTTTTGAGCTACATCAAATTACCGCTTTGGTTCGTATTGATGATTCGATGGCGTTAACGCTGCTTGAAAGTGAATTTCTGTTAAGGAAATTTAAACAACTTCCTTTTATTATTCTCGATATTAGCGAAACGTTTCCGCAATTAGCGCGCGGAAAAGCGCAGCCACTTCTGGCAACATTACAGCAGGAATTCCGTTTATCACTTTCCCAATTTGGTGCGGGTAAAGCACCTGCAACCGCAGTTTACGATAATCTCTTTAGTGTACTGAAACTGGATAAAACCTTTATACAAGGCCTGGCTAAACGTGCATCTTTTACACCATTTATCCAAACGGTCATCGATAATTTCTCAGATTATGCCGATCAGCTCATAATATGTGGTGTTGACGATAACCTCATGCTGGAGAAAGTCAGCACGCTGAGCGGAGCTCAACTGCAAGGCAATTTGTTCCCGGTTGTCAAAGCGGAACGGTTAGGTGATCTTATTTATCCTGATGTGACTTCGCACACCCCTTCACAGCAGTAGTCCTTTCAACTGTCATCCGCTGACGCCCAGCGTTACACTGAACCCTATTCTTTAAACTCACTGTTGGTGCTTTTTGTGTGCACCTTCTGGAGTGGTGATGCAATTTATTAATAGCTGGCAGCAAGAGCTGCCGGGATGCTATACGGCGCTGATGCCAACGCCGTTGGAAGGCGGGCGCCTGTTCTATCATAACGCGCCGCTGGCGGCAGAAATGGAACTGGATGCCGGGCTCTTCACTGGGCAGGGGCACGGCGTCTGGAGTGGTCGTGAGCTATTGCCAGGTATGGCCCCGCTGGCGCAGGTTTACAGCGGACATCAATTTGGTGTGTGGGCCGGCCAACTGGGCGATGGGCGGGGCATTCTGCTGGGTGAACAGCAACTGACGAACGGACGTAAACTCGACTGGCATTTGAAAGGGGCGGGATTGACACCCTATTCGCGTATGGGTGATGGCCGGGCGGTGATTCGTTCCAGCGTGCGTGAGTTCCTGGCTTCGGAAGCGTTGCACCATTTGGGGATTCCCACCACTCGCGCGCTGGCTCTGGCGATTGGCGATGAGCCAGTGCTGCGTGAAACGCAGGAACGCGGGGCAATGCTGATGCGCATCGCTGAGAGTCATCTGCGTTTTGGTCACTTTGAACATTTTTACTATGGCGGCGAGCAGGATAAGGTCCGGCAACTGGCAGATTACGCCATTCATCATCACTGGCCAGAATTAAGCGATGACGCTGACCGCTATGTGCTGTGGTTTACCGATATCGTGAAACGCACTGCCAGCCTGATCGCCCACTGGCAGAGCGTAGGCTTTGCGCATGGCGTGATGAACACCGACAACATGTCGATCCTCGGACTGACGCTGGATTATGGTCCCTATGGCTTCCTTGATGATTACCAACCCGGATTCATCTGCAATCACAGCGATTATCAGGGGCGTTATTCCTTTGAGAATCAGCCGATGATTGGTTTGTGGAACCTCAATCGTCTGGCGCATGCATTGTCAGGGTTGATGAGCACGGATCAGTTAAAACAGGCGCTCAGCCATTATGAAACGGAACTTATGCGGGTCTGGGGTGAGAAGATGCGCGCTAAACTGGGCCTTCTGACCGCTGATGCCAATGACAACGCGATTCTGACGCAACTGCTGTCGCTGATGACACAAGAGCGAAGCGATTACACGTTGACCTTTCGCTTACTGAGTGAGACGCAGCAGCATCAACAGCGTTCGCCGCTGCGTGATGAATTTATCGACCGCGAGGCGTTTGACCACTGGTACGACGGCTATCGTCAACGTCTGCTGCAGGATGAGGCATCAGATGAACAACGCCAGCAGGTCATGAAGGCGGCCAACCCAGCGCTGGTGTTGCGCAATTATCTGGCACAGCAGGTGATTGAAGAAGTCGAGCAGGGTGAGAAGGCGGCGCTGGAGCGGCTCCATCTGGCTTTACAACAGCCATTTGATGATGCGGCCGTCAGCGCAGAGTTACGCCAACGGCCGCCAGAGTGGGGCAAAACGCTGGAGGTGAGTTGCTCCAGCTAAGGTGATTAAAAACGGCTGTCGACCGCGGCAGCCAGTTTCTCCAGCACTTCGGCGCTATCTTCCCAGCTCAGGCAGGGATCGGTAATGGACTGACCGTAGTTTAACGGCTCGCCGCTCACCACTTTCTGATTACCTTCCTGCAGGAAACTCTCAATCATCACACCCGCCACCGCACGTGATCCCGCACGAATTTGTGCTGCCACATCATCCGCAACATCGCGCTGGCGACGATGCTGTTTCAGGCAGTTACCATGACTGAAGTCGATGATCAGCTGTTCCGGCAAATTGAAATCACGCAGATTTGCGGCCGCGGCCGCGACATCTTCGGCGTGGTAGTTAGGTTGACGACCACCGCGCAGAATCACATGACCATGCGGATTGCCGCTGGTCTGGTAAATCGTCATCTGACCGTGTTTATCCGGAGACAGGAACATATGGCTGACGCGTGACGCGCGAATGGCATCCACCGCGATTTGTACATTGCCGTCCGTACCATTTTTAAAACCAACGGGGCACGACAGTGCCGAAGCCATTTCACGGTGGATCTGACTCTCCGTGGTGCGTGCACCAATCGCGCCCCAGCTGATCAGGTCGGCAATAAACTGGCCGATCACCATATCAAGGAACTCGGTGGCGGTCGGCATACCAGTGGCGTTGATATCCAGCAACAGTTTACGAGCAATGGCGATGCCGCGATTGACGTCGAAACTGCCATCCAGATCCGGATCTGAGATCAATCCTTTCCAGCCGACCACCGTGCGCGGTTTTTCGAAGTAAGCGCGCATCACGATTTCCAGACGATCCTGGTAACGTTCGCGTAACACGTTGAGGCGTTCGGCATAGTCCAGCGCGGCTTTAGGGTCGTGTAGCGAGCACGGGCCGATAATCACCAACAGGCGTGGATCTTCACCGGTCAAAATGCGTGCAATACGCTGGCGCGCAGCGGTGACGGTGGCCGCCACCTCCGGTGAAATGGGGTGTTCTAGCGCAAGCACAGCGGGCGTTAGCAGGCTGCCGATGCGCGCGGTACGCAGTTCATCAGTCTTGTTCATTGAGATTCTCAAAATCTGTTCTTCGCAACGGTGAAATACCGGGAAGTGATGGTGGTCACAATAAACCAATAGGCCGCGAATTCAACCCGCTAAAAAGAAAGGTGAGCGAAACAAGACGGAAGCCAGGCTTTACGGCCTGGCGTACAGATCAATACATGCTGCGGCGCAGACCCATAATGTCGAGGATTTTGGTGGCAATCTCCTCTACCGAATAGTTGGTACTGTTAAGGTAACGAATCTGATGCGTGCGGAAGAGCGCTTCCACTTCCCCCACTTCCAGGCGGCACTGGCGCATCGAGGCATAACGGGTATTCTCTGCACGCTCCTGCCGAATCGCCGCCAGACGTTCAGGATCGATGGTTAATCCAAATAGCTTATGTTGATGGGCGCGTAACGCCGGCGGCAATTTCAGGTTATCCATGTCATCGGCGATAAAGGGATAGTTTGCCGCACGGACACCAAACTGCATCGCCAGATAGAGGCTGGTGGGTGTTTTGCCACAGCGAGAGACGCCGAGCAAAATGACCTGTGCATCCTCCAGACCACGCAGTGAGATACCATCATCGTGCGCAAGCGTGTAATCAATCGCGGCAATACGCGCATCATATTTGCCGAGATTGCTCGCCGTCAGACCATGGGTTCGGTGCGCCACTGGCATTGAAGATACGCCAAGCTCACTTTGCAGCGGACCCACCAATGCCTGCACGATGTCCTGGCAAAAGCCTTCGCTTTCCAGAATGATTTCGCGCACATCCGGGGTGACGATGGAAAAGAACACAATCGGACGTACGCCGCTTTGCTGATACAGCGCGTTAATCTGCGCCTTCACCGCCTGAGCTCGCTGAACATTCTCAACAAAGGGCAGGGTCACGCTATTGATGTTCACAGGGAATTGCGACAGCACGGCATGCCCCAATACCTCCGCGGTAATGGCGGTACCGTCTGAAATGTAGAACACACTGCGCTCAGTGCTCATAGGCGAAATCCCCTCTTATTTACTTTTGCGTAACAATGTCATTGCCGATGTTTCATTTTAATTAAAAATAAAATGAAATATCCATATCCTGAGTGCTTTCTGCTGGAATTTGATTTGTGTGATGAACAATATTAGATGAAATGCTGTTTTGAAAACGGCTATTTCCCCGCAATTTTTATCACAAGGTAAAAATAAAGTCTGAATCTGTTGCGCAACAAAAAGCAATGGCTAACCCTCTGAAAAGGGGAAAAATATCGTTGCGGCCATGTTTCAGCATTAAATAAGCCCGTTGCGCAACTTTGATGCCAGCGGGAACTAGTCCGAATTTGCGTTTCTTTTTCTGCTTTAACGATTCAACACTTAGTCTTTATTTATTGATTGTGCCAGGCTGTTTTGGCGAATAGCAAAATGTTCCATGTGCTCCAATCATTTAAATGAAGGATAATCTCAATGTCCAATCAAGACCAACAGTCGCTAGTGCTCTGGTACAACCAGCTTGGCATGCATGATGTTGATCGGGTGGGGGGCAAGAATGCTTCCCTGGGAGAAATGATTACTAACTTGTCGTCACTGGGCGTCTCCGTGCCCAACGGTTATGCCACGACATCTTACGCCTTTAATCTGTTTCTCGATCAAAGCGGACTGAACCAGCGCATTTATGATTTGCTGGACAAAACGGATATTGATGATGTTGAAGAGCTGGCTAAGGCCGGTAAACAAATTCGTCAATGGGTCGTGGACACGCCATTCCTGCCTGAGCTGGAAGAAGCGATTCGTACTGCCTATGAGCAACTCTCTTCTGATGATGCCGACGCTTCCTTTGCGGTGCGCTCATCCGCCACCGCTGAGGACATGCCCGATGCCTCGTTCGCGGGGCAACAGGAGACCTTCCTTAACGTGCAGGGCTTTGATGCGGTGCTGGTGGCCGTGAAGCACGTGTACGCTTCTTTATTTAACGATCGTGCGATCTCTTACCGCGTGCACCAGGGCTACGACCATCGTGGCGTTGCCCTGTCAGCGGGTATTCAGCGCATGGTGCGATCCGATCTCGCGTCTTCTGGCGTGATGTTTACCATTGATACCGAATCCGGTTTCGACCAGGTGGTCTTTATCACCTCGGCGTTCGGTCTTGGTGAGATGGTGGTGCAAGGTGCGGTGAACCCGGATGAATTCTACGTGCACAAACCCACACTGGCAGCCAATCGCCCGGCCATCGTGCGTCGCACTATGGGTTCCAAAAAGATCCGCATGGTGTATGCCGATTCTCAGGAGCACGGTGAGCAGGTGCGCATTGAAGATGTCGATCAGGAGCAGCGTGACCGCTTTAGCCTGACCGATGACGAAGTGCAGGATCTGGCGCGCCAGGCGGTGTTGATTGAGCAGCACTACAAGCGCCCAATGGATATCGAGTGGGCGAAAGATGGTCACACCGGCAAATTGTTCATTGTGCAGGCGCGTCCGGAAACCGTGCGCTCTAACGGTCAGGTGATGGAGCGCTATAACCTGCAAGGGAAAGGCAAGGTGCTGGTCGAAGGCCGTGCCATCGGCCATCGCATTGGCGCGGGTGAAGTGAAAGTGATTCATGACATCAGCGAAATGCATCGCATCGAGAAAGGTGACGTGCTGGTCACCGACATGACCGACCCGGATTGGGAACCGATCATGAAGAAGGCCTCCGCGATTGTGACCAACCGTGGTGGCCGTACCTGCCATGCGGCGATCATCGCACGTGAGCTGGGCATTCCTGCCGTCGTTGGCTGTGGCGATGCCACCGATTACCTGAAAGATGGACATAAGGTGACCGTTTCCTGTGCTGAAGGCGACACCGGTTATGTGTATCAGGATCTGCTGGACTTTGAAGTGACCAGTTCGCAAGTGGATACTATGCCGGACCTGCCACTGAAAATCATGATGAACGTCGGTAACCCGGATCGCGCCTTTGACTTCGCCTGTTTGCCAAATGAAGGTGTTGGTCTGGCGCGTCTGGAGTTCATCATCAACCGTATGATCGGTGTGCACCCGAAAGCGCTGCTGGAGTTTGACCAGCAGACGCCAGAATTGCAGCAGCAGATTCGTCAAATGATGAAGGGCTTCGATGATCCGGTTGAGTTTTACATTGCGCGTCTGACCGAAGGCATCGCCACCCTGGGCGCGGCCTTTGCGCCGAAGCGCGTCATTGTGCGCCTCTCAGACTTCAAATCGAACGAATACGCCAATCTAGTGGGCGGCGAGCGTTACGAGCCAGAAGAAGAGAACCCGATGCTGGGCTTCCGTGGTGCGGGCCGCTACGTGGCGGACAGCTTCCGCGACTGCTTCGCGCTGGAGTGTGAAGCCGTGAAACGTGTGCGTAATGAAATGGGTCTGACTAACGTCGAGATTATGATTCCATTTGTGCGCACTGTTGACCAGGCGGCGGCCGTGGTGGAAGAACTGGGCAAGCAAGGTCTGAAGCGCGGTGAGAACGGCTTGAAGGTAATCATGATGTGTGAAATCCCATCAAACGCCTTGCTGGCTGAACAGTTCCTGCAGTATTTCGACGGCTTCTCTATCGGTTCGAACGACATGACACAGCTGGCGTTGGGTCTGGACCGCGATTCTGGCGTGGTGTCTGCACTGTTTGATGAGCGCAACGAAGCGGTGAAGGCGCTGCTGTCGATGTCGATTCAGGCCGCCAAGAAACAAGGCAAATATGTTGGAATTTGTGGCCAGGGTCCTTCAGATCATGAAGACTTCGCTGCGTGGTTGATGGAGCAGGGTATTGATAGCCTGTCATTGAACCCAGATACCGTGGTGCAAACCTGGTTAAATCTGGCGGAATTGGATGCTGCTAAGCAGTAATCAGACATCAATTAGGGCGCGTTCGGGGTAAATCTGAAGCGTCCCTGATGAAATCATTAAGGCCAGCGCTGCTGGCCTTTTTTTTATCCATAAAAAATACAAAAAAAAAGCCCATCACAGGGGATGGGCAAAGACTACACACAGCAATTCTTCACTTTACTCAGGGGAAAAAGGTTGTTTAAAAATCAGTGGTTTGATCTCAAACATAGGATTCATGTTATTCATCAGGCTTGCTGGCGTCTTTAAGAATCCTCTTATTAGTTTAAAGCTGATAATCTTTTCTGAGCTTTTTTAACGGTTGCGCCTGATGATTCAGTTCGAAAAATAATCATTCCGTTAGCGAAATCCACCTAAAGCGCCTAAATCTGCGTTTTTTCTTAAAAATCGCTTATGAAAAATAAAGGGTGGTGCAGGCAATTATGTGACAGCGATTAAGTTGCTTTCAGCGCAGTAGGTAAGGCAAATCAGAAGTGGGAGAAGAAGGCGGTGCATTTATCTGCACCGCTCGCGGATAAGGTCAGTTTTAAGGTTGCTCTTCCTCATGTTCGGCAAGAGCTTCGATGGCCGTTTGCGGATCATCATCCGGAGCGGGTGCTTCATGCATCCACACGGAAACCAAACGATAAGATACCGCTAGCACCACCGGGCCAATAAACAGCCCGATCATGCCGAAGGCGATCAATCCACCGATCACACCGGAAAGGATCAGAATCATCGGCAGATCCGCACCCATGCGAATCAGCATCGGACGCAACACGCTATCGAGCGTACCGACTACACAACTCCACACCAGTAATATCGTGCCCCAGGTGGTATCGCCACTCCAGTAGAGCCAGATGATAGCCGGTACCAGCACCACCAACGGCCCCAACTGCACCAGGCACGTCAGAATCATTAGCACGGTGAGCAAGGTGGCATAAGGGATGCCGGAAATCGCCAGGCCAATGCCGCCTAACACACCCTGTACCAGCGCCGTCACCACCACACCCAGCGCCACGGCACGAATCGCTTGCCCAGCCAGCAGCACCGCCGCATCGCCGCGACGTCCGCCCATGCGATAAGCAAAGTGGCGAATGCCGTGGCCGACCTGCTCACCGCGCCAATAGAGCAACACGCTAAATAGCAGCATGACGGCGAGGTGAATCATAAAGCGGCCAAAGTGGCCGGCCTGCGCCACAAAGAAGCCGGTGGTGCGGCCAATGTAAGGTTGCAGCTGATTTAAAATCGCCGTCCCGCCGCCATCGACCATTTTGTGATAGCTGGAGTAGGTTTTGTTGCCGATATAAGGAATCTCACGCAGCCAGACAAAGTCCGGGAAAACCAGATGGCGTTGCGTGGCCCAGGCAATCACCGGCGCGCTGTTATCGATCAGACTACTCACCAGCAGGGCAATGGGAATAATAAACAGCAGCAGTAATAGAATGGTCATGGCGATCACCGCCAGCGATCGCCGTCCCCACAGCAAATGCTGCAAACGGATCATCAATGGCCAGGTCGCAATCACCACCATGCTGGCCCAGGCAAAGCCCAGAATAAAGGGTTGTACCACCCACAGGCAGGCGATGATCATGATGAGAATGAACATCAACGAGAACAGCAGTTGCGGTAGATCCATACCGCGTTGCAGGCTTTTCATCACAACGTTTTGACCTCAATTAATCCTTCGTGGTGGACCGCGTGGGCCCTGATCAATGATGAGCTATTTCCTGAAAATTAAACAGAAAAAAGCAGGTGTCGCGGAGGTCTTTCCTGAAAAAACAGCAGCCATTAAAAAAATATGATAAAACCAGTGGTTGAAAAAAATAACCACGCAAACGTTTACAACATCTCGGTCACGCAATAATGATCCCACAGATTTCCCAGGCGCCAGGCCTCGTTCAACTGGTGCTGACATTCCTGCAGTCATTAAAAGAACAAGGCTTTACCGGCGATGTCGCCACCAGTTATGCCGATCGTCTCTCGCTTTCTACCGATAACAGCATTTATCAGCTGTTACCCGATGCCGCGCTGTTTCCGCGTTCGACGGCGGACGTGGCGTTAATCGCTCGTCTGGCGGGCGAAACGCGGTTTAACAGCCTGGTGTTTACCCCACGCGGCGGCGGAACGGGTACCAACGGTCAGTCACTCAATCAGGGCATTGTGGTCGACATGTCGCGCTACATGAATCGCATCCTTGAAATCAATCCTGAACAGGGCTGGGTGCGTGTGGAAGCGGGCGTGGTGAAAGATCAGCTCAATGCCTGGTTGAAGCCTTATGGATTCTTCTTCTCGCCGGAGCTCTCCACCAGTAATCGCGCTACCTTAGGCGGCATGATCAATACCGATGCATCCGGGCAGGGTTCGCTGGTGTATGGTAAAACCTCGGATCACGTGGAGGGATTGCGGGCGGTTCTGCTCGGCGGCGATATCCTGGATACCCGCGCGATGCCCACCGAACTGGCTGAGCAATTAGCAACAACACCGACAGCAGAAGGGCGTATCTATCATCAGGTGCTGAATCGCTGTCGTGATCAGCGTGATCTGATTCTGGATAAATTCCCTAAGCTTAACCGCTTCCTGACCGGTTATGACTTGCGTCATGTGTTCAGCGATGACATGCAAACCTTCGATCTGACGCGTTTGTTATGCGGTGCAGAAGGGACGCTGGCCTTTATTACGGAAGCGCGTCTGGACATCACGCCGATCCCGAAAGTGCGTCGTCTGGTGAACATCAAGTACGACTCCTTTGACTCTGCACTGCGTAATGCCCCTTTCATGGTGGAAGCCAAAGCGCTGTCAGTGGAAACCGTGGACTCTAAGGTGTTGAATCTGGCACGTGAGGATATTGTCTGGCATTCGGTAAAAGAGCTTATTACCGATGTGCCGGACAAGGAAATGCTCGGCCTGAATATTGTTGAATTTGCCGGTGACAACGGCGAATTGATTGAACAGCAGGTCAACAGCCTGTGCGGTCGACTGGATGAGCTGATGGCGCAGCAGCAGGGCGGTGTGATCGGCTATCAACTGTGTAATGATTTAGGCGGTATCGAGCGCATCTATAATATGCGCAAAAAAGCGGTGGGCTTGCTGGGTAACGCCAAAGGGCGCGCCAAGCCGATTCCGTTTGTGGAAGACACGGCAGTTCCGCCAGAACAACTGGCGGATTACATCGTCGATTTCCGCGCCTTGCTCGATAGCCATGGCCTGAGTTATGGCATGTTTGGCCACGTGGACGCCGGTGTGCTGCACGTCCGTCCTGCGCTCGACATGTGCGATCCGCAGCAAGAAATGCTGATGAAGCAAATCTCCGACGAGGTGGTGGCGCTGACCGCACGCTACGGCGGATTACTGTGGGGTGAACACGGTAAAGGATTCCGCGCGCAGTACAGCCCGGAATTTTTTGGCGAGACGCTGTTCAACGAACTGCGCGCAATTAAAGCCGCCTTCGATCCTGATAATCGCCTGAACCCCGGCAAGATTTGCACCCCGCTGGGCAGCAACGAGCCGATGATGCAGGTGGATGCGGTGAAACGCGGCACTTACGATCGTCAGATTCCGGTCACGGTGCGAAATGACTGGCGCGGTGCCATGGAGTGCAACGGCAACGGCTTATGCTTCAACTTTGATGCGCGCAGCCCGATGTGCCCGTCGATGAAGATTACCCGCAACCGTATCCATTCGCCGAAAGGACGCGCGACGCTAACGCGTGAATGGTTGCGTTTGCTGTCAGAGCAGGGCGTTGATCCCTCGCAGCTGGAACAGGCGCTGCCTAAACAGGGTGCCAGCCTGCGCACACTGATCCAACGCACGCGTAACTCCTGGCACGCGAAGCAGGGCGAGTATGACTTTTCTCATGAAGTGAAAGAGGCGATGTCAGGCTGTTTAGCCTGCAAAGCCTGTTCGACGCAGTGCCCGATTAAGATTGATGTACCGGGCTTCCGCTCGCGCTTCCTGCAGCTTTATCACACGCGCTATTTGCGTCCGATGAGCGATCATCTGGTGGCCACCGTTGAGAGTTATGCGCCATTGATGGCTAAAGCGCCAAAGGTGTTCAACTTCTTCCTCAAGCAGCCGTGGGTGCGCGATCTGAGTAAAACCCACATTGGTATGGTCGATCTGCCATTGCTCTCCTCTCCAAGCCTGAAACAGCAGCTCGGCGGCCATCCGGCGATGAGTTTGACGCTGGAACAGCTTGAAGCGATGGATAGTGCGCAACGTGAAAACTGTGTACTGGTGGTGCAGGATCCGTTCACCAGCTATTACGAAGCGCAGCTGGTGACCGATTTCGTCAAATTGATTGAGAAGCTGGGTTACCGCCCGGTGTTATTACCCTTCTCACCTAATGGCAAAGCACAACATGTGAAAGGCTTCCTGCAGCGCTTTGCGCGCACTGCCGGCAAAACCGCCGAGTTTCTTAATCGTGTCGCCCAATTGGGAATGCCGATGGTTGGAGTCGATCCCGCAACGGTACTGTGTTATCGCGATGAATATCAGGAAGTGCTGGGTGAGCAGCGCGGTGAATTTAAGGTACAACTGGTCCACGAATGGTTGCAGCAGGCCTTAGATGCGCGTGCGGTTCAAACTGCCAGCGGCGAGGCCTGGTATCTGTTTGCACACTGCACTGAAGTCACTGCGCTGCCCTCAACGCCGAATCAGTGGCAGGACATCTTTGCGCGTTTCGGTGCGAAGCTGGAGAACGTCAACGTCGGGTGTTGCGGTATGGCGGGGACGTACGGACATGAGAGCAAGAACCTCGAAAATTCGCTCGGCATCTACGAACTCTCATGGCATCCGCAGTTACAGAAACTGCCACGTCAGCGTTGTCTGGCGACAGGTTTCTCCTGTCGCAGCCAGGTTAAACGCGCCGAGGGCAATGGCATGCGCCATCCGCTGCAGGCATTACTGGAAATGATGTAAACAAATTGTAGGAGTCGTCACAAAGCTGGATTAGAATATCCAGCCTGCGTGACGGACGAAATCACTCTGCAGGCTGGTGGCTTTATCCCACTCGCCGCTGAGCGCCAGTTGATGACACAAGCGAGTCAACGACAGGCGCGCCAGTTGATAGGCCTGAATACGGAATAAACGGTCGCGATCGGCATTGCCCATCTCCTGCACTAAGCGGTGATGGAGCTTGCCCATGGCATGCAGATAGCTTTGGTCGTCGCCGTTAAGCTCGCAGATTTCTGCCATGTCGAGACAGGTGTCGTTAAAGCGACGCAGTTGGTCAATAGTACAATCGGTGCGGTTGAGCTTAGCCTGAGCCATGTAGAAGTCGACGGTGATATCACGCACTGAAAACTTATATTCATCGATTTTGTGTTGTAACCAGGCTGAGACGGTAAGCGTCATGTCGCTACCTTAAATGGGTTAATGATAATCATTATCATATTCAACCGCGTCAGGAATGCAATTCCCGCAATGAAATTTTATTGATTTCCTTTGCCTGTTACTAAAATCGGCAATAACAATCTCTTTACATTGAAGAAAGGCGTAACCTATCAATCATGACGATGTCGTAAAGTTGAATTTCTAAATTTTACGTCATTTTAACGGGTTACGCGGGTGTGGCGCGCACGGGAATGCCGCTCACAAGCTCGATTGAAGAGACTATGCTTAATAAAGCAACAGTAAAAAACAGCACGAGATGATTATCCCTGCAAAACAAGAGGTTGAAGTGGTATCTGATATCACTACCATAGGGGGATAGCCTGAAAAGGCCCAGACTTACGAGGTAGCACTATGTCATCAGTAAATGCAGCTTCCTTTTCACCCGACGATTTCGTCTGGAAAGGGCTTACGCTGACCGAATCGGCAGCGAAACAGATTCTTAACCTGGTTGAGGCGGATCCTGAAGTTAAGGGCCTTAGATTGGGTGTGAAGCAGTCCGGCTGTGCCGGTTTTGGGTACGTTATGGATCTGACAAAAGAGCCAGCCGATGACGACCTGACGTTTGAGCAATTCGGCGCAAAATTATTTGTGCCTCTTCAGGCTATGCCGTTTGTTGACGGTACCGAACTGGATTATGTCCGTGAAGGCCTGAACCAGATTTTTAAATTCAACAACCCTAAAGCTCAGCACGCCTGCGGGTGCGGTGAGAGCTTTGGCGTCGAGTAAGTAAAATGTCACGACACAGCGAAGCATCTGACGATGTACAAACGTGGGAAGGTAGCCTGAATTATAAAGAAGGCTTCTTTACCCAGTTGCAAACCGACGAATTGGCACACGGCATCAATGAAGATGTGGTGCGTGCTATTTCGGCCAAACGTAACGAACCTGAGTGGATGCTGGAATTCCGCCTCAAGGCTTTCCGTGCCTGGTTAGAGATGGAAGAGCCACACTGGTTGAAAGCTAACTACGCCTCACTCGATTATCAGGACTACAGCTACTATTCCGCGCCGTCTTGCGGCAACTGTGATGATAGCTGCGCGTCTGAACCGGGTGCGAAGCAAACCTCTGGCAGCGTCGCGTCAAGCGATTACCTGACCAAAGAAGTGGAAGACGCTTTCAATCAGTTGGGTGTTCCGGTACGTGAAGGACGTGAAGTCGCGGTTGATGCGATTTTTGACTCCGTATCCGTTTCCACCACCTACCGTGACAAACTGGCTGAGCAAGGCATTATCTTCTGCTCATTCGGCGAAGCGATTCACGATCATCCAGAGCTGGTGCAGAAGTATCTCGGTACTGTGGTTCCCCACAACGATAACTTCTTCGCAGCATTGAACTCTGCTGTGGCCTCAGACGGGACTTTTGTCTACATCCCTAAAGGCGTGCGTTGCCCGATGGAGCTGTCGACTTATTTCCGTATCAACGCGGCGAAAACCGGTCAGTTCGAACGTACCATTCTGATCGCCGATGAAGACAGCTATGTCAGCTATATCGAAGGCTGCTCAGCCCCGGTGCGTGACACCTACCAGCTGCACGCCGCAGTGGTTGAGGTGATCATCCACAAAAATGCCGAAGTGAAATACTCCACCGTACAGAACTGGTTCCCGGGCGGTGAAGGCGAGGGCGGTATCCTCAACTTCGTGACGAAGCGTGCGCTGTGTGAAGGCGACCACAGCAAGATGTCCTGGACGCAGTCTGAGACCGGTTCAGCCATCACCTGGAAATACCCAAGCTGCATTTTGCGCGGTGACTATTCCGTGGGTGAGTTCTACTCCGTGGCGCTGACCAGCGGCCGTCAGCAGGCGGATACCGGCACCAAGATGATCCACATTGGTAAGAACACCAAGTCGACCATCATCTCGAAAGGGATCTCTGCCGGTAAGAGTGAGAACACCTATCGTGGTCTGGTGAAAATCATGCCAACCGCGACCAACGCGCGTAACTTCACCCAGTGTGACTCGATGCTGATTGGTGCCGAATGCGGTGCGCACACCTTCCCATATGTGGAAACGCGCAACAACACGGCACAGCTGGAACATGAAGCCACGACCTCGCGTATTGGTGAAGACCAGATGTTCTACTGCCTGCAGCGCGGCATTAGCGAAGAAGATGCGATCTCAATGATCGTCAACGGCTTCTGCAAAGACGTTTTCTCCGAGCTGCCACTGGAATTCGCCGTGGAAGCGCAAAAACTGTTGGCTATCAGCCTTGAGCACAGTGTGGGCTGATGCCACACGCGTTGCCGGAAGCAATGTGAAGGAAAGAGTATGTTAAGCATTAAAGATTTACAGGTTAGCGTTGAAGACAAAGAGATTTTGCGCGGTCTGAACCTTGAAGTGAAACCAGGCGAAGTCCACGCCATCATGGGCCCTAACGGCTCAGGTAAAAGTACCCTGTCTGCAACGCTGGCAGGTCGTGAAGATTACGAAGTGACCGGTGGTTCTGTCAGCTTCCATGGCAAAGACCTGCTTGAGCTGGAGCCAGAAGAGCGCGCGGGCGAAGGCATCTTCATGGCGTTCCAGTATCCGGTTGAAATCCCGGGCGTCAGCAACCAATTCTTCCTGCAGACCTCTGTGAATGCGGTGCGCAAATACCGTGAGCAGGAAGAGCTGGACCGTTTTGATTTCCAGGACTTCATCGAAGACAAAATTAAACTGCTGAAGATGCCTGAAGATCTGCTGACCCGTTCAGTGAACGTCGGCTTCTCCGGTGGTGAGAAGAAGCGTAACGACATTCTGCAGATGGCTGCTCTTGAGCCAGAACTGTGCATCCTGGATGAAACCGACTCCGGTCTGGATATCGATGCGCTGAAAATCGTCGCTGAAGGCGTTAACAGCCTGCGTGACGGTAAGCGTTCATTCATTATCGTGACCCACTACCAGCGCATCCTGGATTACATCAAGCCAGATCACGTGCACGTGCTGTATCAGGGCAAAATCGTTAAGTCTGGCGATTTCTCGCTGGTTAAACAGCTGGAGGAGCAAGGCTATGGCTGGCTTACCGACGAAGAGTGATAACGCCCTGCAACAGTGGCATCACCTGTTTGAATCGCGCGGTGAGGTGCGTTCTCTGCAGGCACAGCAGCACTGGCAGCAATTAATGCGTGTCGGCTTGCCGACCCGTAAGCATGAAAACTGGAAATACACCGCGCTGGATGGCCTGTTCGCCAACCAGTTCGTGTTGCCAGAAGCGCAGACCGTGACGGCGGAACAGGTTGCTGAGCTGGCGCTACCGGTGGATGCGGTGCGTCTGGTGTTTGTTGATGGCCGCTTCCAGCCTGAGCTGAGCGCGCGCGACACCGATCTGTTTGACGTGCAGCACAGCCGTGCGGCTGAACGCCGCCCGTTGCCGGCTGCGGTGCAGCCAGAAGTGTTCCTGCATCTCACCGAAAGCCTGGCGGAGGAAGTGACTTCCATTCGTCTGGCGCGCGGCAAATCGGCGGCACGTCCGCTGTATTTACTGCACATCACCAGCGGCAAAGCCGATGCGCTGAACACCGTTCATCACCGCCATCATCTTGAGCTGGAGCAGAGCGCCGAAGCTGAAGTGATTGAACATTACGTGACGCTGAACGGTGCGGCCCACTTTACCGGTGCACGCTTTACCTTTGCTGTCGCCGACAATGCCCAGCTGAAACACATCAAGCTGGCGTTTGAAGAGAGCAGTAGTTATCACTTTGCACACAATGACATCGTGATTGGTCGTGATGCACAGGTCAGCAGCACCAGCTTCCTGCTGGGTGCTGGCTTGTCTCGTCACAACACCAGCGTGCAGCTCAACGGTGAAAACACCCAGCTGTCACTGAACAGTCTGGTGCTGCCGATCAACGCAGAAGTGGCGGATACCCGCAGCTATCTGGAACACAACAAAGGCTACTGCCTGAGTCGTCAGCTGCACAAAACCATCTCGCGCGATAAAGGCCGTTCGATTTTCAACGGTCACATTAAAGTGGCGAAGCATGCACTGAAAACCGACGGACAGATGACCAACAACAACCTGTTGCTCGGTCGCCTGGCGGAAGTGGATACCAAGCCGCAGCTGGAAATCTATGCGGATGACGTGAAGTGTAGCCATGGTGCGACCATCGGCCGTATCGACGATGAGCAGATGTTCTATCTGCGCTCGCGTGGTATCCCTGAAGATGCCGCACAGCAGATGATTATCCATGCGTTCGCGGCTGAATTGACCGAACTGCTGGAAGAAGAACCGCTGCGCCAGCTGGTGCTGGAACGCATTAGTGCGCGTTTCCCTGGAGTTGAGTTATGACTTTCGATCTCGAACGAATCAGAGCGGAATTTCCGATTCTGAAACGTGAGGTCAACGGACATCCGCTGGCCTACCTTGATAGCGCGGCCAGCGCTCAGCGCCCGCTCGCGGTCATCAATGCGGAAAGTTATTTTTACCAGCACGGCTATGCAGCCGTGCACCGTGGCATTCACTCGCTGAGTGCGCAAGCCACCACCGATATGGAAAACGTGCGCACCCAAGCCTCGCGTTTTCTCAATGCGGCATCGCCAGAAGAGATTATCTTCGTTAAAGGCACCACTGAAGGCATCAATCTGGTGGCCAACAGCTGGGGCGGCAGTCAGCTGCAATCGGGCGATAACATCATCATCACGGAGATGGAGCACCACGCTAATATCGTGCCGTGGCAGATGGTGGCGCAGCGCACCGGGGCTGAAATTCGCGTTCTGCCGCTTAACGAGCAGGGCGAACTGGCTGTTGAGCAGCTGAGCGGGTTGATTGATAGCCGCACGCGCCTGCTGGCAGTGACGCACGTTTCTAACGTGCTCGGTACAGTCAATCCGGTGAAAGCCATCGTGGCGCAGGCGAAAGCCGCGGGTGTTGTCACGCTGGTGGACGGTGCGCAGGCGGTGATGCATCACAAAGTGGATGTGCAGGATATCGATTGCGATTTCTACGTCTTCTCTGGCCATAAAATTTATGGCCCGACCGGTATCGGCGTGTTGTATGCGCGTAAAGCGCTACAGGAGATCATGCCTCCCTGGGAAGGCGGCGGTTCAATGATCGATCAGGTGATGCTGCCAACCGGCACCACCTGGAACACTGCCCCGTGGCGTTTTGAAGCCGGCACACCGAATACCGGTGGCATCATCGGCTTAGGCGCGGCGCTGAACTGGATCAGTGAGCTGGGATTGGATGTCATCAACGAACGTGAGACCTCTCTGATGCGTTACGCATTAGATAAGCTCGCGTCGGTACCCGACCTGATTATCTACGGTCCGGCACAACGCAGTGGCGTGGTGGCATTCAACCTTGGTAAGCATCATGCCTTTGACGTCGGGAGTTTCCTCGATCAATACGGCATTGCCATCCGCACCGGACATCATTGCGCTATACCTCTGATGCGCCACTATGCGGTGCCCGCAATGTGTCGTGCCTCATTTGCGCTGTATAACAGTGAAGAAGAAGCCGATCGCCTGGCAGCAGGTTTGACGCGTATTCATCGTCTGCTGGGCGGTTGAGCAGATTTCAGGAGTTATCCATGGCGAATTTGCCAGAAAAAGAGAAGCTGGTGCGCAACTTTAACCGTTGCGCAAACTGGGAAGAGAAGTATCTCTACATTATTGAACTCGGTGCGAAATTACCAGAATCCTCTGAAAGCTTACAGCAGCCAGAGTATGTGATTTCGGGTTGTCAGAGTCAGGTGTGGATCCGCATGACCCCACAAGCTGATGGCACCATCGCCTTTGAAGGCGACAGTGATGCCGCCATTGTTAAAGGTTTGATTGCGGTAGTATTTAGCCTCTATCAGGGCTTGCAAGCGCAGGAGATTCTCGCGCTGGATGTCGGTCATTGGTTCGCAGAATTAGAGTTGACTCAACACCTCACTCCTACACGTTCTCAAGGATTGGAAGCGATGATTCGCGCGATCCGTCATAACGCTCAAAGCCTCAGCTAAGTTACACTCTCCAGACCCCGGCATGACCGGGGTCTGTTCCATCCGACAAAGAGAAAATTGCATGAAACCAGCGTTACGTTTAGCCGGTGCATTGCTGTTGTCCTGCTTCGGACTTTCTGCACCTGCATTTGCAACGGAATATCCCCTGCCAGCCGATAACAGCCGTTTAATTGGCGAGAATACCCTGACCACTGTCCCTGACGACAAACGGCCCTTAGAGAGCATCGCAGCGCATTATAAGATTGGGATGCTCGGCATGCTGGAGGCCAATCCTGGCGTCGATCCCTGGCTGCCCAAAGCGGGGACGCAACTGACGGTTCCATTACAAATGCTGCTGCCTGATGCACCCCGTGAAGGTATCGTCATCAACCTTGCTGAACTGCGTCTGTATTACTATCCAAAAGGGGAGAATCGCGTGGTGGTGTATCCAATCGGTATTGGCCAGTTGGGCGCTGCAACACCGAGCATGGTCACCAGCATCAGCCAGAAAATCCCCAATCCCACCTGGACGCCTACCGTTAATATCCGCAAACGCTACGCGAAAGAGGGCATTACCTTACCGGGTGTCGTTCCGGCCGGGCCAGACAACCCGATGGGCTTGTTTGCGATGCGTCTGGCGCGCGGTACCGGCCAGTATTTGATTCACGGCACCAACGCCGATTTCGGTATTGGGATGCGTGTGAGCTCGGGCTGTATTCGTTTGCGTCCGGATGATATCGAAGCGCTGTTCAACAGCGTGCCAAAGGGAACGAGGGTGCAGATCGTTAACGAGCCGATCAAGTATGCGGTGGAACCGGATGGCAAGCGTTACGTTGAGGTGCATCAGCCGTTGTCGCGCAATGAGAAGGACGATCCGCAAACCATGCCAATTGCGTTGACTGCGAAATCTAAGGCGTTTATCAATAGTCAGAAGAGTGATACCGCACTGATCAAAGAGGCGATGGCGCGTCGTTCAGGGATGCCAGTACTGGTGAGCAGCGGCGAACCCGTCACGCAGGACACGGTGTTGCCGGATGTGCTGCAAACACAGCAGAGTGGCGCTGGGGCAGGACAAGCGACCATTAGCCAGGCAATGGGTGAGAGTGGCGCTAAACCCTGATTCAGGAAGGACCAAAATCAGGACAAAAAAAATGGTGCCACATGGGCACCATTTTTCAAACCAGAACTCTTACTTACGGTAAGAGTGAGCCTGGTTGTCCAGACGCTGGTTAGCGCGAGCTGCGTCATCTTTAGCAGCCTGAACGTCAGAACGGATTGCGTTCACGTCGTTGCTCAGCTGGTCAACTTTAGCGTTCAGAGTCTGAACGTCTGAAGACAGCTGGTCGATTTTAGCGTTGCTTGAGCAACCAGCCAGCAGAGTTGAACCCAGAATTACCGCGCCCAGTACCAGTTTAGTACGATTCATTATTAATACCCTCTAGAATTGAGTTAATCTCCATGTAGCGTTACAAGTATTACACAAAGCTTTTTGAGTTGAGAATAAATTTTTGATGAGAACATGCTTAAATTTGATCGTTCGCTCAAAGAAGCAGCGTTTCGCAGAAGATGATGAAAATATTTAGCTAAAACAGAGAGATTTAATCGGACTAACCTTAATTGTGCGGGATATTGAATAGTTATTATCGATTGGAAAAATCTGGATTTTGTATTAGCGCAAGAATAAAAAAAGCGCCCCGAAAAGGCGCTTTTAAATAAAACTTCAGGCAAAAATCAGAGTACGTGGACTGAAGCGGTGTTGGTCGTGCCACTTGGAACCAGTGCACCTGATACCATCACCACAACGTCGCCTTTCTGTGCATAGCCACTTTCCAGCGCCATTTCCTTGCCAATACGGTAGAAATCATCCGTTGAGGCAATTTCAGTCACCAAACGCGTCTCCACACCTTTGCTCAGAATCAGCTGACGTGCGGTGGTCGCATTGGTGGTCAGCGCCAGAATGGTGGCATCCGGGAAGTATTTACGGATCGCTTTGGCAGACTTACCGCCTTCGGTCGCCACCACAATCACAGGGGCTTCCAGCTTTTCTGCTGTTTCCACTGCGCCGCGACAAACCGCTTCAGTAATGCGCAGTTTGCGTGAATCCTGCAGCTCACCGATGCGTGATTTCATTACGCGGTCGGTACGCTCACAGATGGTCGCCATGATGGTCACAGATTCCAGCGGATAACGACCCTTAGCACTTTCACCAGACAGCATTACTGCATCAGTACCATCAAGGATGGCGTTCGCCACGTCGCCTGCTTCCGCGCGGGTAGGGCGTGGGTTCTTGATCATCGAATCCAGCATCTGCGTCGCGGTGATGACCACTTTGCGTGCTTTATTACATTTCTTGATCATCATCTTCTGCGCGAAGATCACTTCTTCAACCGGGATCTCAACACCCAGGTCACCACGGGCAACCATGATGCCGTCAGAGGCTTCCAGAATCTCGTCGAAGTTGTTCAGGCCTTCCTGGTTTTCGATTTTAGAGATGATCTGGATGTGCTCGCCGCCGTGGGCTTTCAGGTGCTCGCGAATCTCCAGTACATCCGAACGTTTACGGATAAAGGAAGCCGCGACGAAATCAACGCCTTGCTCGCAACCGAAGATCAGGTCACGTTTGTCTTTTTCAGCCAGCGCTGGCAGCTGGATAGAAACACCAGGCAGGTTAACGCCTTTGTTTTCACCGAGGTCACCGTTGTTCAGCACATTACAGACGACCGTGTTTTCTGTGACTTCGGTAACCTGCATACCAATCAGGCCATCATCGACCAACACGGTGTTGCCGATTTTCAGGTCTTCGGTGAAGCCTGCATAGGTCACAGCAACACGTTCGCTGTGACCAATCACTGACTGATCGGTGGTGAAAGTGAAAGTCTGGCCGGCTTTCAATGAAACATCGTTGCCGCCTTCCAGTTTCATGGTGCGAATTTCAGGACCTTTGGTGTCCAGCAGAATCGCGGCCTGACGACCGGTTTTTTCCATGACGGCACGCATGTTAGTGATGCGCTGACCATGTTCGGCATAATCCCCGTGTGAGAAGTTCAGGCGCATGACGTTCATGCCCGCTTCCAGCAGTTGAGTCAGCATCTCTTCAGATTCGGTTTTCGGACCGATAGTACAAACAATCTTGGTCTTTTTCATGTCAGGTTTTCTGTAAGTTGTGATGGATGATAGAGGTCGGGATTCGCGGCGTTTGGCAGCGAAGTGAAAATGTGTATGGTGTTGGTTTGGATCGTACAGGAGTAAGAATAGGTGACAGAGGCTAAGCGTGCAGAGAAGTTATGCAGTACGCGAGGGAACTGGCAGAGCAGTGTTGCGCAAATCATTTGAGTTGTTGGCATAGGCACGTTAGCGCTGAAACCTTTCAGGTGGACAACGCGGCATAGTATAGACGCTAAGTATGCGAAAACCAATATAAAAGCTGAGAGAGAAAACGATGCAGATCAAGAAAAGGGGTGTTGCGCAAAGAGAGAGAAAACAAAGAGTGGTGCGCTCTAATGGACTCGAACCATCGACCCCCACCATGTCAAGGTGGTGCTCTAACCAACTGAGCTAAGAGCGCATCTTAGAAATTTGGTGCGTCCGAGTGGACTCGAACCACCGACCCCCACCATGTCAAGGTGGTGCTCTAACCAACTGAGCTACGGACGCACTTGGTGCGCTCTAATGGACTCGAACCATCGACCCCCACCATGTCAAGGTGGTGCTCTAACCAACTGAGCTAAGAGCGCAACATGCTGTCAGGGCGACAGCGGGGACGAATATTAACGGCAGGCCGCGATGCTGGCAAGGGAAAAAATGATTTTCCATGACGACTGACCAGCATCTGTGCGACCCGCTGTTTTTTTAGGCATTGCGGGGGCAAATAACGGCCTGTTCAGCGACTTAGCGGGCCGCGCGCGCCAAAATTATCTGCGCCGGCAAACGTTGCAACCGAAGAATACGCCAAATCATCATCACGGCAGCAGACGTCAGGCCGACAATAAATCCGCACCAGAATCCCGCCGGACCGAGTTGCGGTACCACCCAGTCGGTCAGCGCCAGAATATAACCCACCGGTAAACCCAGTACCCAATAGGCAATCAGGGTGATAAAGAAGATGGAGCGCGTATCTTTGTAGCCGCGCAGAATCCCGCTACCAATGACCTGAATGGAATCTGAGAACTGATAGATGGCAGCGAGCAGCATCAGTTGGGCGGCCAGCGTAATCACTTCTGGATTGGCGGTATACAGTGCGGCGATATGTTCACGGAAGGTGATGGTGAAGATCGCTGTGATAGCGGCCATGCTGATACCGACACCTTGTCCCGTCCATGCCGCCACGCGCGCCTGTTCCGTTGAGCCCTGCCCAAGACGATAGCCCACGCGGATGGTGGTCGCGACACCGAGTGACAGTGGCAGAACGAACATCAGCGAACTGAAGTTGAGTGCAATTTGATGACCCGCGACTTTGACGATCCCCAGCGGAGAGACCAGCAGTGCCACCACCGCAAACAAAGTGACCTCAAAGAACAGTGCCAGCGCCACCGGTAACCCGAGGGTAAACAGCCGAGACAAGATGACGCGTGAGGGCGGTGACCAGCGGCTGTTCATGCGAATATCGCGCATGCTCGCCATGCGTTTCAGCCAGAAACGCATCACCATAAACATCACCCAGTAAACCGAAGCGGTGGCGACACCACAGCCTACGCCCCCGAGTGCGGGCATACCGAAATGACCGTAAATAAAGACGTAGTTCAGGGGAATGTTAACCAGCAAACCTAAAAAGCCCAGCAGCATGGCTGGCTTGGTTTTTGATAAACCATCGCACTGATTACGCGCCACCTGGAAGAACAGGTAGCCGGGTGCACCCCACAGTAATGCATGGAGATAGCCTTCGGCTTTAGCCGCTAGTTGCGGATCGATATCGTGCATGGCATGAATCAAATAGCCGGCATTCCACAACACCACCATGATCAGCAATGCGACGGCCAGTGCCAGCCAGTAACCCTGACGCACTTGTTCCGCGATGCGTTCGCGGCGTCCTGAACCGTTGAATTGCGCAACGGTGGGCGTCAACGCCAGCAGAAGACCATGACCGAACAGAATGGCGGGAAGCCAGATAGAGGTGCCGACAGCAACGGCGGCCATATCCGTGGCGCTCACCGCACCGGCCATAATGGTATCCACAAAACCCATCGCCGTCTGAGCCACCTGAGCAAGGATGACCGGGATCGCGAGGGCCAGCAATTGACGCGCTTCTGTTAAATACTTCTGCACGTAACACCTGCTTAAATTAAGAAGAGAAGAGGGGAGATATCCCCAAAGAATGCGCGGCTAGTGTAGCGGTAGCGCTGCGTTCCACCAAACTTTGATCGCATTTTGTTAAGTTAATTGTGTAAAGTTTGAACTCCGGCAAATTAAACCGCGCTGCTCAAGCTGTGATAAACTGGCGCAAACTTCGCAGAGGCTGAGAGTATGTTTACTGGAATTGTGCAGGGCACGGCCGAAATTATCGCCGTAGAAGAAAAAGAGTTGTTTCGTACCCATATCGTACGTCTGCCGGAAGAACTTTTACCGGGATTAGCGTTGGGCGCCTCGGTGGCGCACAACGGCTGCTGCCTGACGGTGACGGCGATTGAGGGCGATCGCGTGAGCTTCGACCTTATCAAAGAAACCCTGCGCATTACCAACCTGGGTGAATTAGCGGTGGGCGATGTGGTGAATATTGAGCGCGCGGCGAAGTTCAGTGACGAAATTGGCGGACATTTAATGTCTGGCCATATTATGACCACAGCAGAAATCTGCAAAATCATCCAGTCTGAAAATAACCGTGAAGTGTGGTTTAAATTACAGGATGCTTCTCAGATCAAATATATCCTGCATAAAGGTTTCGTCGGTATCGATGGCATCAGCCTGACCGTGGGTGACGTCACTAAAAGCAAATTCTGTGTGCACCTGATTCCGGAAACGCTGGAGCGCACCACGCTGGGTGCGAAAAAACTGGGGCACAAAGTGAACATTGAGATCGATCCCCATACTCAGGCGATTGTCGAGACGGTGGAACGCGTTTTGGCCCAACGTGAAGCCGCGGCTATGGCGCTGGCGCAAGCCGCAGACGCTGAGTAATCCAATAAAAAAAGGCGCTGCGGCGCCTTTTTAAATTCTTATCCTTGATTACCGTGCAACGCGTAAACCACCTTCTTTACCGCGACTGAATACCACCTGCCACAATTGGATGTCACGCGCGCGGAAAGCGCCGGCGCAAGCATTGAGATAATAACTAAACATCCGTTTGAAGCGATCGCCGTATTTTTCTTCCAGTTGCGGCCAGGTCTTCTGGAATCGTTCATGCCATGCCATCAGGGTGGTGTCATAATCCGCACCAAAATTATGCCAGTCTTCCATAATAAAATGCTTCTCGCTGGCATCAGCAATTTGACGCACAGACGGTAAACACCCGTTGGGGAAGATATATTTATCAATCCATGGATCCACATTCATATCGGTGGTGATGGCACCAATGGTGTGCAGTAAAAATATGCCGTCTGGTTTGAGATTGCGATCGGCAACGTCAAAATAAGTGGCATAGTTTTTCGGCCCCACGTGTTCGAACATGCCGACGGATACAATGCGATCGAACTGCAAATTCAAATCACGGTAATCCTGCAGCAAAATAGTCACGTCCAGCCCTTCACAGCGCTGCTGGGCTAACTTCTGCTGCTCAGCCGAAATGGTGACGCCATGCACTTTGACGCCATAATTGCGCGCGGCAAATTCAGCCAGTCCGCCCCAGCCGCAGCCGATATCCAGCAACGTCATGCCGGGTTCAAGCTGCAATTTGCGGCAGATCATATCCAGCTTGGCATACTGAGCCTGTTCCAGTGTTTCAGCGTCTTTCCAGTAACCGCAGGAGTACTGCATAAAGGGGTCGAGCATCAGTGAAAAAAGATCGTTACCGAGATCGTAATGTTCTTTCCCGACAATCCAGGCGCGTTTCTTAGACTGTAAATTGGTTAAACGCGCGGCCGCAATACGCAAGGTATCTTTAAAATGACGTGGGAGTTGTTTATCCAGATGTTGTTGCAGAACGCGATGGAAAAAGACATCCAATTGTTCGCAATCCCACCAGCCATCCATATAACTTTCACCCAGACCTAGCGATCCTTCCTGCAAAACACGTTTAAAAAAATCCGGATGCTTGACCTGAATATCCCAGGGGCGTGTGCCATTGACTGCAACATCAGCGCGTTCCAGTAATTCGTTGACGATGCGAAACCAGTGGTTTTCTTCAAGGCTCACTTCTTCTATACACGATGAACTCATAGCTTCTCCATCACCCTTCCGATTTGAACCTGTGGAAATAATAGTCAATTTCCTAAGGCCTGTGAGAGAACTCACGGAAAATCCGTGCGCCAGATATCCGACGTTTTACAGAGGTATGAATCTGAATAGAAATGTCTGGCACCAATCAGGAGAGGAAGATCGTGCAGACGCCATCCCAGCGACAGGGTCGCTTAAAATTAATGCAATTATGTTATTGATTTGTTGCAGAAATGCTGACCCACTGATTATATGCTCACGTGGGTCAATATTCAACGGATTATCGTTAGTTTGCTAACGATAATCGTTGCATCAGTGATTATCTTCGCAGGGACGGGAGGTGTGAGCAATATCACTTTGTGCGTTTAAGCTGCGTTGCCAGATGAAGCCAGCCCAGGCCAGCACCACAGTGGCGACCATCACCAGTGTGGTGTTGTAGAGCGCCTGTTGTAATCCGGCAGAGACCAACAGGCTGGCGATAAAGCACAAACCCAGTTGCAGCAGATTTTGCAAACCTGCGGCTTTGCCCGTGGCGTGCGGAAAAGGCGCTAATGCGCTGGAAACCACAATCGGGTAAATGGCGCCATTGGCCAGTGCCATGCCACAGAAAGGCAGCAACAGAGCAATCAACGAAGGCGCAGGCAGCATCGCGACGACAAACAGACTTAATATGCTCAGGCTGTAAAGCACCAACAGCCACGGCAGCAGTTGCGATCCTTGATATCGGCTCAGCATCGCGCGGCAACCAAAGCCACCAATCAAAAATGCGATGGTTTGCGGAATATAGCTCAGACCAATATCGGCGGGAGTTAAACCCGCAGACGCCAGGATAAACGGCGAACCGGTTAGCCAGGCAAAGAAACTGGCAGAACAGGCAGAGTAGATCAGCACGTTGCCGCTGTAGACACGCGTGGAGAGCAGATTCAGCCAGCCGGGTTGCGGAGCATTATCTGCTTTGGCTTTTTTAGGCGCAGCAAGCTGCAGCGTGCCGATGACCAGCAGCACGGCAATGATCGTCAGCACGACAAAGATACTGCGCCAGTGGAAATGGCCCATCAGCCATGCACCTAACAAAGGTGCCAGCGCAGGAGAAAGGGCAACCAGTGGCATTATGGTAGCAAAAACTTTATTGGCCTGGGCTTTGGGGTAGCGATCGACCACCAGTGCCTGCCAGCTGACCGCGGCGGCGCACACGCCAACCGCCTGCACAAAGCGCAGTGCCAGCATCATATTGACGTCCGTCACCCATAACATCCCCAGGCAACCCAGGGCGAAAATCGTCAAACCTGCCAATAAAATGGGTTTACGTCCAAAGCGATCTGACAACGGTCCCCAGAATACCTGGGCGCAGGCAAAACCACCGAGAAACAGACTGAGGCTGGCGCTGATGGTGCCCGGCGCGGTGGCGAAGTCACGCTGCATATCGCCAAAAGCAGGCAGATACATATCCGTAGCGAGGAAGCCGAGCATGCTGAGCACGGCAAGATAGGGCATAAATCCTTTTGACGACAACATAGTAATTCTCATTGGCAGATTGAACGTCGGGGAGTGTAAAAGAGTGCGTCATTCTTTGTGAAACGCTAATATTTGCGCAGTGCTGTTAAAATTTTTGAAGGCAAAAGTATGTGGTCTGAGTATGCGCTGGAAGTAGTGGACGCCGTCGCGCGCAATGGCAGTTTCAGCGCAGCGGCGCAGGAATTACATCGCGTGCCCTCTGCCGTCAGTTACACGGTGCGCCAGCTGGAAACCTGGCTGGCCGTGCCGTTGTTTGAGCGTCAGCACCGTGAGGTGGTGTTAACCCCGGCGGGCGAGCATTTTGTGAGGGAGGGGCGATCTGTTATCAAAAAAATGCTGGCAACCCGCAGGCAGTGCCAGCAACTGGCGAATGGCTGGCGCGGACAGCTCAGTATTGCCGTGGATTGCATTGTAAAACCCCAGCGTACCCGTCAACTGGTAAAAGACTTTTACCGGCATTTCCCGGATATAGAATTGATCATCAGCTACGAGGTATTTAACGGTGTATGGGATGCCTTAGCGGACGGACGGGTCGATGTGGCGATTGGCGCCACCCAGGCGATCCCTGTGGGTGGACGTTTTGCCTTTCAGGATATGGGGGCCCTAAACTGGCGTTGTGTGGTCAGTCCTGATCATCCTCTGGCCGCGAGTGCCGATCTCAACGAAGAAGCGCTGCGTGCCTGGCCATCGCTGGTACTGGAAGATACCTCTCGCGCATTACCACGACGCATGACCTGGACATTGGATAATCAGCGGCGTTTAGTGGTGCCAGAGTGGGAAACAGGGATGGATTGTTTGCAGGCGGGATTGTGCGTGGGCATGGTGCCGGGCCACCTCGCGCGACCTTTACTCGACAGTGGCGCGCTGGTGGAGCTATCACTGCCGCAGCCGTTTCCGGAAAGTCCCTGCTGCGTCAGTTGGTCAGAACAGCGTGCGTCACCCGCGCTGGAGTGGTTACTCGCCTATCTTGGCGATGCTGAAACGCTGAACCACGAGTGGCTCAGCGAAAATCAGCTTTAACGGCGGTAATCACGGAATGGACCGTCCGCCACGGAGCGACGCTCAATCAGTGTAGGCTGGACCTCAATGGTTTGCGGCTCTTCGCGTTTGCTGGTGATGCGATCCAGCAGCATTTCCAGCGCTTTTTTGCCCAACTCCGCTTTCGGCTGGTGAACTGTAGTGAGCGCAGGGGTGAAGTAGCGCGCGTTGCGCACGTTATCATAGCCAATCACGGATATGTCCTGCGGCACGCGCAGTCCCATCTCATCGGCGGCACAGATCGCGCCCATCGCCATGATATCGCCCCCGCAGAACACGGCGGTCGGACGCTGTTTCTGATTAAGGATCTGCTGCATCGCCTGATAACCCGATTCTGGCTCGAAGTCGCCCTGAACAACCCATTCAGGCCGCACGGTCACACCGCCTTCGCTCATCGCCTGCAGGAAGCCCGCATGGCGCCCGCCGCCGGTGTTGCGCTCCATTTGACCCGGAATCGCACCGATATCTCGGTGACCGCGCTCGATAAGGTAGCGTCCAGCCAGGTAACCCCCCTGGAAGGCGTTATCCTGTACGGTATCGGTGAAGTCGCCGCGAGAGGCGCCCCAGTCCATCACGACCATCGGAATGTTGCGGTTGTCTTCCAGCATCTGCAGCAAATCGTCAGGATACTCGGAGCACATGACTAACAGACCATCCACACGCTTTTGCGCCATCATCGACAGGTAAGCGCGCTGCTTTTGCAAATCGTTATGTGCGTTGCCCAGAATCAAGGTATAGCCGCGTTCGAAACAGTGGTTCTCAACCGCTTCGATAATTTCGGCAAAGTAGGGCGCTTCGCTGGAAGTGGCTAACAGTCCCAGCGTTTTGGTGTGATTCACCTTCAGACTACGCGCAACGGCGCTCGGCGAATAGTGCAGCTCTTTAATCGCTTCCCATACGGCGTTACGCGTTTCCTCTGCAACAAAACGCGTTTTGTTGATGACATGCGAAACGGTGGTGGTAGATACACCCGCGCGTTTCGCTACATCTTTAATTGTTGCCATGAAAAAAGTACTCCCCGGCTTATCGCAACTTACTGATAAGTATATTGTTAAACGTTTGCGTCTGCGAAGGGTTTTATGCCCTAAAAGGGGGGGCAAATCTGCCGTTTCAGGCAGGGAAAATCACTTCAGCAGGCTGTAAATACAGCATGCGCAAAATCAGTTGCGCAACGAAAGGCGGCGATTCTAGCAAGCCAGCGCGGATAAGACGAGATTTTTGCCCACCGCTGTGCGAAAATTGTTTTAACCCTAATAAATGTGTGACTAAGGAGTAGTGATGAGTACAGATTTAAAGCTGGCGCTAATGACCACGGTTGGCGCACTGTTGATGATTATTGCGTTTAGCTTTACCGCCATTCTTCATTAATTCAAAGCGCATCAATAAAAAAAGCCGGCACTGATTAAGCGTCCGGCTTTTTTTGTGGCGAGAGCCACAGGATGTTGCGCAACAATTAGCGAATAGTTTTTGGAGTCATCATACGGCGCGCACCGACATAGTGTTTCTGCCAGTAGTCTTCGCCCAATGCGCTAATCTGAATGTCTTTACCGGTGCGGGGTGACTGAATGAATTTACCGTTGCCGAGGTAAACGCCCACATGATCGGCAGTCCCGCGATTATTGATGCGGAAGAATACCAAATCTCCTTTCTCCAGCATCTCACGCTTAATGGGCGCGGCATCGTGCAGGTGATACATCTCATTCGCCGTGCGTGGGAATTTGTATTTGACGAGATCTTTATAGGCATACCAGACTAAACCACTGCAATCGAAACCGGTATGGGGTGAGGTGCCACCCCACTGGTAAGGCTTGCCCAGTTGTCCCATCAACTTCGTCATCGCGGTTTCGCGTGCCTTTTGGTAGCGCAGGCGGTGGGATTTGCTCATCTTGATGCCAGTGAGTCCCTGAACTTCATCGTCCACATCTGGGGACTTTTTCGCGAGGCGTTGATGGCCATACTTTTTAAGTGGCGACTTCAGCAGGGATTTTTTGCGGCTGGATTTGTTTAAGGCGGTTTCGGTTTTACTCTGCTTTTTCAGCTTGAGCTTCTGCACGGTGGTCAGGCGAGACTTTTTAGCCGTTGTTTTAACCGGGCGTCGCTTGCGGCGCTCATCTTCACGCGCACTTTTTTTCTCAGCATTATGCAAACTGGCATTAATCGGGGCATGCTGCGAAGCAGAAGCCACGTTAAAGAACAGTTGGGCAAAAGCCAGTATGAAAAGCGTAATCAGTAAACGCATAGTCCGGTTACAGGTTAAGCAGTCTGGCAAAAAGCAGGCTGCGGCAGAGTAAGAGAAATCTGATCAACGATCAGCGCCGAAGCAATTCTAATCCACTTTTTTTCCAAAAGGTAAGGCCTTTTTCTATTAATCTGTTACCAGGCAGATAATGTCGCTAAATTGAGCGATTTCAGCTGTTTAACGCAGCGAAATTATTGCTAATTATTAATTTGTTCATGCTTATTAATGATAGGAAAATGTTATCTGTACACTCAGCACTTAACAAACATGGCGATCAGCCGGTCGGTAACGCAAAATCCCGTTTTCAGTGCGGGGCTGAAGTCGCTACAATAAACAAACACGAAGTGAAGGATTAAGGAAGGCAATAATGAGTACTGTTGAAAAAATTCAGCGCCAGATCGCAGAAAACCCGATTCTGTTATACATGAAAGGTTCCCCGAAACTGCCAAGCTGCGGTTTCTCTGCACAGGCTGTGCAGGCGCTTTCTGCCTGTGGTGAGCGCTTCGCGTATGTGGATATTCTGCAAAACCCGGATATCCGTGCAGAATTGCCAAAATACGCCAACTGGCCGACTTTCCCGCAATTGTGGGTGGATGGCGAGCTGGTCGGCGGTTGCGACATTATCGTTGAGATGTTCCAGCGTGGCGAATTGCAGCCGCTGGTGAAAGAAACCGCTGAGAAGTATAAAGAAGCGGAATAATTGAGAAGGCCGACACATGTCGGCCTTTTCTTTGCGTACTCATCCGGCAATCAGCCAATCAGCCAATCAGCCAATCAGGCAGAGGCATCGTCTTCAGCCTGTTCTTCACTGAAAGCCAGTGGCCAACCCCCCAAACGTTTCCAGCGATTCACCAACTCACAGAACAGCGTGGCCGTTTGCTCGGTGTCGTACAGCGCGGAGTGCGCCTGCGTGCTATCAAACTCCATCCCCGCCGCTTTGCAGGCTTTTGCCAATACCGTCTGCCCCAACACCAAACCGCTCAGTGCCGCGGTATCAAAGGTCGCAAACGGATGGAAGGGATTACGCTTCAGGCTGGCGCGCTCGGCGGCGGCCATCACAAAGTTCAAATCGAAAGTTGCATTGTGCGCCACGATAATTGCGCGATTACAGCCATGATCTTTGGTGCCTTTGCGCACCATCTTGAAGATAGCATGCAGCGCTTCGTATTCGCTCACCGCGCCGCGTAAAGGGTTGGAGGGATCGATACCGGTAAACGCCAGCGCCGCAGGATTCAGGATCGCGCCTTCGAACGGCTCAACGTGAAAGTGCAGGGTTTCATCACGGTGTAACCAACCGTCCTCATCCATCTTGAGCGTGGTGGCCGCAATTTCCAGCAGTGCATCGGTTTGCGCGTTAAAGCCGGCGGTTTCGACGTCAATAACCACAGGATAAAAACCACGGAAGCGTTGATGAAGAGCGTTTAAGGCGTTCGATTCAGACATCAGGATCTCATAGCAAGAAATGGGGCAGCGCGCATTATGGCAAAAATTACAGGAGGGTGCAGCAGGAGAGGGAAGTCAGCCTGCAAATTAGCAGACTGACTAACGGCATCAGTGACCGAGGCCGTGACCAGCATGTTTGTTTTCGATCAGCTCGATTTTGTAGCCATCGGGATCTTCAACAAAGGCAATAATGGTGGTGCCGCCTTTTACCGGACCGGCTTCACGCGTCACGTTGCCACCGACACTGCGGATGCGCTCGCAGGTCTCAGCGACGTTATCGACGCCCAGCGCGATATGACCATAAGCATTACCGAGGTCGTACTTGTCCACGCCCCAGTTGTAGGTCAGTTCGATCACCGCGCCTTCACTCTCTTCGGTGTAACCCACGAAAGCCAGGGTGTATTTGTATTCGGTGTTTTCGCTCTGACGCAGTACGCGCATGCCCAGCACACGGGTATAAAAATCGATAGAACGTTGCAGATCGCCAACGCGTAACATGGTGTGAAGTAAACGCATAACATCCTCTTTTGAAAAGTCATCAGGGAATGACAAAGACTAGCAAGTATAGCCAGTTAATGCCCTGAAGAAACAGCACTGCCGCACATCCGGTGCGGCAGCTTGATTCTTACAGGCTTGGGTAATCCGTATAGCCTTCAGCGCCGCCGCCGTAGAAGCTTTCCGGACGCTGTGGATTCAGCGGTGCGTCTTGCTGCAGACGCTCAACCAGATCCGGGTTAGCAATAAAGTCGCGACCAAAGGCCACGGCATCAATCAAGCCACGTGCAATCAGGTCGTCAGCTTTCTCAACGCTGTAAGCACCCGCACCGATGATTACGCCTGGGAACAGCGCACGCACTTTTGCACGGAAAGCATCGCTGTAAGGCTGGCCACCGGCCCAGTCTGGTTCAGACAGGTGCAGATACGCGAGACCACGCTGGCCCAGCTCGGAGATGTACCACAGCGCGGCAGCTTCTTCATCGGCTCCATTTTCCAGATTCTGAAAGGCTCCGATTGGCGAGATACGAATGCCGATACGATCGGCAGACCAGTTAGCAATCGCCGCATCCACCACTTCCAGCGCGAATCGACCGCGTTTCTCAATCGAGCCACCGTATTCATCGGTACGCTGGTTAGAACCCGGCGCCAGGAACTGGTGCATCAGGTAGCCGTGGGCAGAATGCAGCTCCAGCAGGTCGAAATCGGCTTCACGCGCGTTTGCCGCCGCCTGACCGAAATCTTTTACGATCTGCTGAATTTCCGCCACGCTCAATTCACGCGGCAGGGAGGTATCTTCACGGTAAACGGTGCCATCTTCAGCACGCAATGAGGTACGCGTGCCCGCAGCCAGAGCTGAAGGTGCAACAGGCGCTTTGCCTTCCGGCTGAACGCTGTTATGCGAAATACGGCCGGTGTGCCACAGTTGCACCGCGCTGTGACCTTTCGCCGCATGAATGCTTTCGTTGATCACTTTCCACGCGGCAATTTGCTGCTGAGTATGCAAACCCGGTGCACCAGCATAACCTTTCGCCTGGAAAGAGATCTGCGTTGCTTCAGTAATGATCAGACCGGCGCTGGCGCGCTGCTGATAATATTCCGCCATCAGCGGGGTTGGGATGTCGCCCGGCTCAATGCTGCGCAGACGCGTCAGCGGTGCCATAAATACACGGTTAGGTACGGTAATCGCGCCCACTTTGAGTGGGGAGAACAGCTGTTTACTCGCCATGATGACTCCTATAAGTAGACCGGTCGTCTAGAAACTGCGGTTTTTAAAAATCAGTGGCCATTCAGCCACTGTTCAATGGTTTCAAGTGCCAAGGTAATCGGGCCTGACTCTCGCGAAATTTTGCTTTGCAAACTGGCGCCTAACCACAACAGGTAACAGCGCTGTGCCAGTTGCTCGGGCGTTTGTCCATACGGCAGCGGCTGTTCAGCGGCGACTTCGCTCAAACAGCGGGCATAAGTCGCGATCATAGCGCTGGCACCATGCTGCAAGGCATCACGCATCGGTTCTGATAAATCGCAGACTTCCGCCGATAACTTCACACCCAAACAGCCCACGATATGGCCTTGCTCGATAAATAGCGTGGCGCCATAGCGGAAGTGGGCCAGCAAACGTTCCCGTGCTGACAAGCCCGGCTGATTTAACTGTTGATCGACCTGCTGCAGGTAGTTAACGAAATAGCGTTCCAGCAACGCCACGCCAAAAGCTTCTTTGGAGCGGAAGTAGTGGTAAAACGATCCTTTGGGCACTTCCGCCAGCGCCAGCATTTCGCTCAGGCCCATGCCGGTAAAACCGCGTTGCAGACAAACCTGCTCGCCAGTAGCGAGCAGATGTTCACGGGTTTCGTTGCGTTGCACAGTCTTGTTCATGGGCCACACAGTATTAGACCAGTCGGTCTAATGCAAACCTTATCCGGCATTTTGGCACGATCTGATCATGTCCAGTTGCGGTTGGTACTCTTGCGTTTGGATGTTGAACATGCCCAAAACCGTATGGAAAAGATTGTCTTGCGACACTTTCTCACTCGCGGCCTGCTGGCGTAAACAGGTCTCGTTAATGTGGAACGCCGACGCATAGCCTGGTGACATCCACATCAACAGTGGGATATGTGTCTGCTGTGAGGGCGCAAACATATAAGGCGCACCGTGCAGATACATACCGTGTTCACCCAGTGATTCACCGTGATCTGAGAGATAGACCAGCGCTACGTTGAAGCGATCGCTCAAAGCTTTGAGTTTATCAATGGTGCGGCTCACCATATCGTCGGTGTACAACAGAGAGTTATCATAGGTATTCACCAACGCCTGATGATCGCAATCCTGAATCTGGTTGCTATCGCAGGTTGGCGTGAAGCGACGGAATTCCGCCGGATAGCGCTGATAATAGGCCGGACCGTGGCTGCCCATTTGATGTAACACGATAATCCCGTCATTGTGCAGACTGTCCACATAGTTATCAAAACGATGCAGCAGAACATCATCGAGGCAGAAACCATCGTGGCAATATTGCGATAAATTCCACTGTGTCATATCGGTGTGCGGCACGCGATCGCAGGCCCCTTTACAGCCGCCATCGTTTTCGCGCCACAACACACTGACCCCGGCGTGGGCGAGGATATCTAACACGCCTTCCTGATGATGCGCCAGGTTGGCGTCGTAATGTTCTCGCGGCATGTTGGAGAACATGCAGGGCACTGAAATGGCGGTCTCCGTGCCACAAGAACTGGCGTCGGGATAGTAGATAACCTGCTGTTTTTTCAGCTCAGGATTGGTTTCACGCGCATAGCCGCCAAGAGAGAAGTTCTCAGCACGTCCGGTTTCGCCGACCACTAATACCACCAGCGTTTTCTTCGGTTCCGCGGTGATCAGCGGGCCTTTTTTGGCATCCTGGCCAATTTTGACCAGCGCCTGGCTGCCTTGCAGATAACGCTGATCAACGTAATGACCGGTGCCGCTGACAATATTGGCCGGGGTGATCATCTTCACCAGCCCTTTATTGTTGCGAATCAGCGAAGCGTAATCTTTGTAGAACAGCACCGCCATCAGCAGAATCAGCAAAATCGCACCCAGCGCCCCGGCCAGGCGTTGCAGCAGGCTCCACCACCAGCGTTGGCCCGTTTTAATGCGCACCATGCAGATGGCGGCGACGGGCACCAACCCCATCAAGATCATCCACACCACATAACCACTGCTGATCAGTGCTCCAGCTTCCTGAGCATCCGACTCAAACACGTTTTCGATCATGTTGGTGTCGATCACCGTACCGAAGCTGTGCATAAAGTAGTTAGCGGCGGCGCTGGCCAGCACCAACAGAATAAGCAGCGGCTTGCGAACATAGGGCCATGCCAGCAACGAGAAAATCAGATAGAACGCAGAGGCCAGCACCACCGGAATGCTGGCAGCAAACAGGTAATCGTGAAGGCGATCGTAAGGGATAATTTCCCACGCGCGCAGTAGAAACAGGGCGTTGAGCACGAGGGTAAAAAACAGGGCGGCAATCAGATTAAAACTGCTGGCATGGCACTGTAACTTGTTCGGGAATTTCATGAAAACTCAGTAGCAGGATGGAATGTGACAATCGTATGAATTCAATATGAGGAAAACCTTAACGCTTATTAAACAGTACCCAACCAAGGGTTTTTGCGCTGAGAACAATGGTAAATATCCATTTCCGTGGTGATGGCTGGATGAAATCTGGGCGAACTACGTATACGCTTTGCACAATGTCACTAAGCTGTTATCAATATAAAGCTTATTGTTAAACCGGAGTGGATGTGGCCGAGCAATTAGAGTTCTTTCCTGTTCCCAGCCCGTGTCGCGGCATCTGTCAGAGTGATGCGCGCGGCTATTGTCGCGGCTGTCTGCGTAGCCGTGAGGAACGCTTTAACTGGATGAAGTTTACCGATGCGCAAAAACGTGATGTGTTGCGGTTATGTCGCCAACGCTGGCTGCGCCTGCATCGACAACAAAAAGTCGATGAGAATCATGATCCGGAACAACCCTCACTGTTTTAAGAAAACGATGATTTGCCTTTCCGTTATACTCCCAGCTTCGCTTTCCGCTTTCGCGTTCAAGGGAGTTTACCGATGTTACAACCGCAAACTATCGCCCCGCAGGGACCTCAATTCTCACCGCTGATCGTTGGCTACTGGCGCCTGCTGGAGTGGGGCATGACGCCGCAGCAGTTAGTGGCTTTTATCGAGCATCATCTGTCATTGGGCATCACCACGGTCGATCACGCCGATATTTATGGTAACTACGGTTGTGAAGCCGCTTTTGGCGAGGCGCTGCGTCTGGCACCGGGGCTGCGTGAAAAACTGCAGATTGTCACCAAATGCGGCATTGCAACACGCGCCAAACCGGAACATAAAATTGGCCATTACATTACCGAGGCCAGCCACATCCTGCACAGTGCGGAAAATTCCCTGCGCTACTTCAACACCGATTATCTCGATCTGCTGCTGATTCATCGCCCGGATCCGTTAATGGATGCAGATGAAATGGCCGAAGCCTTTATGGCACTGCATCAGAGCGGCAAAGTGCGTCACTTCGGCGTGTCGAACTTTACCGCTTCCCAGTTCACGCTGCTGCAATCTCGCCTGCCGTTTAGCCTGGTGACCAACCAACTGGAAATCTCACCGCTGGAACAGTCAACGCTGCTCGATGGCACGCTCGACCAGTGTCAGCAGGTGCGCATCCGCCCGATGGCATGGTCCTGTTTAGGCGGTGGACGTCTGTTTAACGATGCGCATTATCAGCCGCTGCGTGATGAGCTTGAGCAGGTCAAACAGGAAATCGGCGCGAGCAGCATTGAACAGGTGGTGTATGCATGGGTGATGAAATTGCCAAGCCGCCCACTGCCAATCATCGGATCCGGTAAAGCCACGCGCGTCAGCGAAGCGGCAGGCGCTTGCCAACTGTCGCTCGATCGTCAGCAGTGGTTCCGCATTCGCAAAGCGGCACTCGGTTTTGATGTGCCCTGAAGCGTAAAACTACGTCAAATTACGGCAGCCTGGCCTATTCCGGTCCAGGCTTACAGGGCATTTCAACCGTAAGGAGACGTTATGAAAAAAATTCTCATCGCCACACTGGCGCTGGTCTGTGCTGCTGGCGCTCAGGCCGCCTCTGAAGAGGTGACATTGCATGAGGTCACCGCACAGGGTATCGGCGCCGCCATTGGCAAAGTCACTATCAGTGAAACGCCATATGGTTTGCAGTTCGCCCCCGCGCTAACCGGCCTTAAACCGGGTATTCACGGCTTCCACGTGCATGCCAAAGGCAGTTGTGAGCCTGGTCAATCGGATGGCAAAACTGTTGCGGCCGGCGCAGCGGGTGGACATCTGGATCCACAAAACACCGGCAAACATCTCGGGCCTTACGCCGAAGGTCATCTGGGCGATCTGCCTGCTCTGTATGTCACTGATGATGGCAAGGCCGATTACCCGGTGGTGGCGCCGCGTATAAAATCGCTGAGCGAAGTGAAAGGGAAGGCGTTAATGGTTCATGTGGGTGGCGATAATCATGCAGATCATCCGCAGCCGTTAGGGGGAGGCGGTGCCCGATTTGCCTGCGGTGTGATTTAAACTCTCAGGCGGCAGGCAATCTGCCGTCTGCATCTTTTCACTGCCGGAAAAATTCTGACCCACTTTCCCGCTACACTCCGCACGCTATCCGTCCTATGATGTTGATTCAGGAATAAAACCTCTCAGGGGCAGGAATGAAAACGCGTGGGATTTTGCTGTTATGTGTATTACTCGCGGGATGTGATCAACCTAACGAAACGCAGTTGAGGTTAGACACCAGCCGCCAGTTACAGCGCACCATTGATACCAACCCGCTGCGTGCAAGTTGTGAAGATATCGCTCGCGGACGGGAGTGGCTTACCCCGCACACGCTCGAACAGTTACAGGCACAGGGCTGTCAGAATGTGCTGCGCAGCGCCACCGAAACCAATTTCCTGCACACCGAGTTTTTTCACCGCACGTTAACCACGGTTTGCGGCTCAATCCGGGGGAAAAGTTTCACCGGCACGTTTCTCGATCGTCGCTTTATCTATTCGTATGAGGAGCGATACCTGGTGATTGAGCCGATGACCGAGCAAGACAAAACCCGTTTTGAAGGGCACAAAACCTTGCAGCAGTTGCAGGACGATTTTAACCGCCAGACCACACAATATTGCCAGTAATCAATCCGGCACCGCCTGACTTAACTGTGCTAACGAACAGCGCAGGCGCCATAAAATGCCCGCCAGCGTATTGGCTTCGCTATCAGGCTGCTGCTGCAGTTGCGCAATCATCCCTTCCAGCTCATCCAGCGTGGCCTGCAACGAAGTATGACGCACGCCGCGCAGGCTCATAATCCGTTGCAGATCCTGCAAACTGCTATCGCGCATTTGCGCCAGAGTGGCTGAGGCTGGCCGCCATTCGCGTAATTGCCAGACAATATGGGAACAGTTGAGCAGCACCACGCCCCAGCGCAGCAGCCAGACACGCGCCTGTTCATCACGGCTACTACTCAGCTGGCTGATGTGATGGTAGATCTGCGATTCAAAGTGGCTCTCGCTGAGACGTGGATGGCGTCGCAGCTGGTCAAGAAATGCATGGCGTAACGCGCGAATATGCCTGCGGCTACGGCGCGCATCGGAGCTGGGGCGCAGTACCTGAAAAGCCATCCATGCCAGCAGCACGCCACACACTTTGGCCAGATTGTCATTGAGAAAGCTTTGGTAATCCCAGTCTGGCGGGTTGGTGACGGCAATAAATGAACCCATAAACACAATAAATTGTCCCCACATCCCCGCGCGCTTTTTCTGCTGCAGCTTAAACAGTTGCAAGGTGATCAGCAGCGGAAACAGCACCAGCAGAAATTGCCACAGGGCGCTGATTTGTACCATCAAACCGTATTGCAGCAGAAAACTAAACACCGATAGCCATAGCAGGGTTTTCAGCAACAGTGACACGCTGCCGCTGGGGGAGGGAGCGGAAGAGTAGAGCACGCAGGCAATCGCCGTCAGCGTTAACGCTGCTGCGCCTGCATCCCATTGTGTGCCAATCCAGAAAGCGCAGCCCAGCATGATCACGCTGAAGGTGCGCAACGCACTCCAGCCGGCTTCAGCGCTGTCGCTTTCACGTGCCAGAGAGGGCACTTTTGGCGGTTGAAAGCGCGTATCGGCGTCTGCGCGCTCAATCAAACGTATCCAGCGATTAACGTTGAGGTAAACCCAGCAGAAATAACGTAAACGTTGAACAAACGCGCGCTGACGATAATCGCCGGTGGCGTCCGGTGTTACGCTACGCAGTATGCGCGCCAGACGATATTTATCACACTGCGGCAATGCGAGTTCGTGTAACAACTGTTGAATGGCGGTGTAGAGTTCCGGTGGTGCATCCGGCCAGTTCAGCAGCATGCGGCGCAGGCTGGAGAGAACGCTGGTCAGGCGCAACTGCTGGTGCAAAACATAGTTAAGCACGTTGTTCTGACGGCGATAGCGGTAATGGCTCCAGAAGGCCTGAATACGCAGCAAGTTCATAGTGAGAATCTGGCTGATGACATTCTCATGCGCGGTGCGCACGTTATCAGTACTGCTTTGTTGCAGCAGTAAAACCGCATGGTCGAGCAGACGGGCGTGCATCTGCCGCAGTGAAGTCATCAAGGTGTTGCCATCTGATGTACTGGGCAAAACCATCATCATCAGTCCGGCACATAAAATGCCTGAAATCACCTCGCAAACGCGCGCCTGAGTGATATCCCACAATTGGGTCACATCGGTAATATTGACGCTGCTAAAGGCAATGATCGCTGCGGTGTAACCGGCCAGAGAGAATGCGTAGGCGACATTGTTTTGATAGTGGTTGGCGATCCAGGTACAAAACGCCAGCCAGCCGGCCATAAAAAAGGCAAATAGCCAGGGTTCGTTGAGCGTATGCCCGGCAATCAGCAGCGCGGCGGTGGCACCGAGCAGGCTGCCGACAATACGCCCCAGACTTTTACTGATCGCACCGCCCACGGTGGGAAAACTCACCACGGCGGCGGAGGTTATCGCCCAATAGGGTTCATCCAGTTGCAGCGCATAGGCGATGGTGAGCGCCAGACACATCGCAATCGCATTACGCAAGGCATAGCGCCATTCGCCGCCGGTTGCTTTAATCCACGGCAGATTTTGCCAGGCCAGCCACTGCAGATTCATGACGGCCTCAATGTGCGATGGAAATCGTACAGGTGGTGCCCGCCACGAGCGGAACATCATCCGGAATCGCATCCAAACGAATGCGTACCGGCACACGCTGTGCCAAGCGCACCCAAGGCACGTTGGGTTTGATGTCTGGCACTAAACCGCCATCGGTAGAAACGCTCTGATCGTAAATAGCGCGCCCGATACTCTCCACTTTTCCCTGTAAGCGAGTGCCATTACTGTAGAGTACGATTTGCGCGTCGGCGCCGGGCTGAATGTGACGCAGTTTGGTCTCTTCGAAATAGCCCATCACATAATAGGAGTGGCTATCCACCAGGGCGAACAACGGTGTTCCGGCGGTGGCGTAGTTGCCGGGACGCAGCGTCAGGTTGCTGATCCAACCGTCGGTGGGCGCGGTAAGGGTGGTTTGTTGCAGATTCCAGCGCGCCTGATCCAGACTCGCCTGTGCCGCTTTAGCCGTTGCTGCGGCGGCGTTCGCTGTCAGTCGTGCGGCATCCATATCTTCTGCTGAGATCACATTACGTGGCAGGCTGGCACGGCGATTGGCTTCGTGTTGGGCTTTGGCCAAATCGGATTGCGCCTTCGCCAGTTGGGCATCCGCATTATCCAGCGCAATTTGCCAGGGCACGGGATCGATCTTTAAAAGGATGTCACCTTTATGCACAAACTGGTTGTCATGCACCTTGAGATCAATGATGCGGCCAGACACTTCCGGTGTGATATCAACCAGCTCAGCGCGCACTTTGCCATCACGTGTCCACGGTGACTGCATGTAGTAGTTCCACATCCACCAGCCGGCAATCAGGGCCAGGGCAAACACCACCAGTGTTGAAAAGTATTTAAAAGGGTTGAATTTCATGGTGATTTATCCGAGGCTCAGTATCCACAGTGCGCCAGTGACGCACAGAACAAACAGGGAAAGATCCATTAAGGTGGGATGCCAGATGTCGCCGGAGTACATCCAGCCGCGCAGCAACGGGTGAATCAGTAACCAGAAAAAGAAACCCAGCAGCACAGCTTTAAACAGCGGCGGAAAGAACAGCGAGGCACCAAATACCAGGTCGGTAAGCGGAGCGGTGGCGGAAAGTGCGGTAATGGACACGTGTCTTCATCCTTCATTGTCCCAGGTTCTCTCTCAAACTAGCGTAGAAGAGAGCGTGCCGTCTGGCCTGGGATTTGTAATTTGTCCTGTAAACTCGCAGAATAGTGTAAAATCTGGCTTGATAGCTAGCAAGCTAATTATAAGGAGATGAAATGGATACGCCCCTCGGTACAGACCTGTCTCGGCTGGTACGCATCTGGCGTGCCTTGATTGACCAGCGTTTGAAGCCGCTTGAGTTGACACAAACGCATTGGGTGACGTTACACAATATTCATCAACTTCCGCCAGAGCAGTCGCAGATCCAGCTGGCCAAAGCCATTGGTATTGAACAACCTTCGCTGGTGCGTACGCTGGATCAGTTGGAAGAGAAGGGACTCATCACGCGTGCCACCTGTGCTAACGACCGTCGTGCCAAACGCATTAAGTTGACGAAGCAGGCCGAGCCGATTATCGAGCAGGTTGAAAATGTGATTGATGCGACCCGCGATGACATCCTTTCGGGCATCAGCCTCGAAGAGATTAATCAAATGGTCACGCTGATTGCTCGACTGGAAAAAAACATTCTCGAGTTCCAAAACCGCGAGAAATAAAAAAACCGACGCGCTGGCGTCGGTTTTTTTTATCTGTTCGCTTAGCGTGGTGAAACGGTGACCTGGCTACCGTTTGACGCCATCACGACGCGCTGGCCCACAGAGTAACGGGTTGCGGCCTGCTTCTGCACCACCATGATGGTGTTGCCATCGTCTTTGCGGATCTCCAGTTCAACACCGTCAGACTTGTTGACCGCACCCTGCACGCCCTGGCCCGCTACGCCGCCAAGTACCGCACCGCCTGCTGTGGCCAGGCTGCGACCGGTGCCACCACCAATGGTGTTACCGAGGAAACCACCCAGCACCGCACCACCAATCGCGCCAATCACGTTATTTTCATCGCCACCCTGGATTTTAACCGGGCGAACCGACACCAGAGTACCGTATGAGACACTTTGTACTTGTTTGGCTTCATTGGCGCTATACACATCACCGGAAAGGGTGTCATTGCTGACACAACCTGCCAGCGTCAGGCCGGTCAGTGCCACGGCTACAAAACGCTTAATCATCAGAAAGCTCCTTAATGCAAAAAAACGCCATGTTCTCGTCCTCTACAGCAAGAGTATAAGACAGAAAGCTGGCAATTGACTCTATGTCCAAATAATACGCGGCTGAGGCGAAGGATAGACCATTGCCCCTCAACAAAAATTCAATTTCGTGCTGAAAATATTTTATCGCTGAAATGCCGTGTGCGGTGCGGTTGAAAAGCGGAATTTTATCATAGAATTAGCCGCTGATATTTGCCAGGCTAAACAGAATCGAATTGAAGACTCGCGCGTGAGTAAGGAACCGCTATGAAATCAGGACGCTATATTGGTGTGATGTCCGGCACCAGCCTCGACGGTGTCGATGTGGTACTGGCGGTGATTGATAATCATATGGTGGCGCAGCAGGCCAGCTATTGTCACCCGATGCCGCAGGAGATTCGGCAACAGGTGCTGGCAATCTGTCAGGGGCAATCGCTGACGCTGTCGCAACTCGGCCAACTGGATACACGGCTGGGCAAGCTATTTGCCGAAGCGGTGTTAACGCTAATGCAGCAGCAATCGCTGGAAGCCAGCGACATCATGGCAATAGGTTGCCACGGTCAGACCGTGTGGCATGAGCCGCAGAGCGACGCCCCGAATACGCTACAGATTGGGGACAGCAATCAAATCGCCGCCGCCACGGGAATTACCGTGGTGGCCGATTTTCGTCGTCGCGACATGGCCTTAGGCGGACAAGGCGCGCCACTGGTTCCCGCGTTCCATCAGGCGCTGCTGATGGACAGTGTTGAACGGCGCATGGTGCTCAACATTGGCGGTATTGCCAATCTGTCATTATTGATCCCCGGTCAGCCTGTGCGTGGCTTTGATACCGGGCCTGGCAATATGTTGATTGATGCCTGGATTTGGCGTCATAAGGGCGTGCCCTATGATAAGGATGCTAGCTGGGCGCGAAGTGGTCAGGTGGTGCCTGCACTGCTGGAGGAAATGCTCAACGACCCCTGGTTTGCGCTGCCACCACCGAAAAGTACCGGTCGTGAATACTTCAATCTCGGCTGGGTTGAACGTCAATTACAGCGTTTCCCGGCGCTGGCACCGCAGGATGTGCAGGCCACACTCAGCGAACTCACCGCATTGACCATTGCTCAACAAGTTCAGCTCAATGATGGCTGCGATCGCCTGCTGGTGTGTGGTGGCGGCAGTCGCAACCCATTGCTGATGGCGCGGCTGGCGGCCCATTTGCCGGGTACAGAAGTGGGGACGACGGATGACGCCGGGATCAGTGGTGATGATATGGAAGCGTTGGCCTTCGCCTGGCTGGCGTTTCGCACCTTGTCCGGTTTGCCAGGCAATTTGCCGGCCGTCACTGGTGCACGGGAAATGAGTGTATTGGGCGCCATTTATCCGGCGAATGCCCGATTGACACATTAAGGAGTGAAAGATGAAAAAAATCGTTATTCTGTTGAGCTGTGTCGTCGCGATGAGTGGCTGCGGCATGATGCACAAAGAGCAGCCTACACCACAGACATTGCGCTATCAGTGCGGCACGTTACCGTTAACGGTGACACTGGACAATCCAAAGCAGCAGGTGAGCTTTATTCTGGATGGTAAACCGCTCACCTTAACCCAAACCGTATCAGCTTCCGGCGCGCGCTACAGCGACGGCACTTATGTCTTCTGGTCGAAAGGCAATGGCGCTTTTGTTGAGCGTAATGACAAAATCGTGATTAATGACTGTGAATTGCAAAATGCGGATACGTCCGCCCAGTAACGAAGAGAATCAGCATGAGCGACAGTGACAGCTTGCAAAACATTGCCCATTTACGTCGTGAGTACACTCGCGGCGGGCTTAGACGTAACGATCTGCCAGACAATCCGCTGGCGTTGTTTGAACACTGGCTCAAGCAGGCGTGCGATGCCCAATTGCCCGATCCTACAGCAATGACCGTCGCCACCGTTGACAGCAGCGGCCAGCCTTATCAGCGTATTGTGTTGCTGAAGCATTACGATGAACAAGGCATGGTGTTTTACACCAATCTGGGCAGCCGCAAAGCGCTGCAGTTGGCGGACAATCCGCGCATCTCGCTGCATTTCCCATGGCACTTTCTTGAACGCCAGGTGATGGTATTAGGAGAAGTGGAAAAACTGTCGCCACTGGAAGTGCTGAAATACTTTAGCAGCCGCCCACGGGATAGCCAGATCGGTGCCTGGGTGTCAAAGCAATCAAGCCGTATTTCGGCGCGTGGTGTGCTGGAAGGCAAGTTCCTTGAACTTAAGCAAAAATTTCAGCAAGGCGAAGTGCCTTTACCCAGTTTCTGGGGCGGATATCGCGTCAAATTCCATACCGTGGAGTTCTGGCAGGGCGGCGAACATCGCCTGCACGACCGCTTCCTCTACCAACGTGAAGGCAACGGCTGGACGATTGACCGTTTAGCGCCGTAAAACTGCGTTTTACCCCCTTTCAACGCTGGCGCAGTTGGCGTCAGCGCTTTATGCTATAGCCCTCATTTTTTTCGTATCCGCATCTCAGCGGAAAGCTGTGTACCAGCCTAGGTGCAGTCTGATCAATTTGGAGTCAGTGATGACCAGCAGTAACCTGATACAACAATTGCAAGAAAGGGGCTTAGTCGCCCAGGTAACGGACGAGGAAGCGTTAGCAGAGCGACTGGCGCAAGGGCCAATTGCACTCTATTGCGGCTTCGATCCGACCGCTGATAGCTTGCATTTGGGCCATCTGGTGCCGCTGCTCTGCCTGAAACGTTTTCAGGACGCCGGACACAAGCCGGTCGCGCTGGTGGGTGGTGCCACCGGTCTGATTGGCGATCCCAGCTTTAAAGCAGCAGAACGTAAACTTAACACCGCGGATACCGTGGGCGAATGGGTTGAGAAGATCCGCAACCAGGTGGCGCCATTCCTCAGCTTCGACTGCGGCGATAATAGTGCTATCGCAGCGAACAACTACGACTGGTTTGGCGGCATGAACGTGCTGACTTTCCTGCGTGACATCGGTAAGCACTTCTCGGTGAACCAGATGATCAACCGCGAAGCGGTGAAACAACGTCTGAACCGTGAAGATCAGGGGATTTCTTACACCGAGTTCTCCTACAACTTGCTGCAGGGTTACGACTTTGCGGAACTGAACAAGCGTCACGATGTGGTGCTGCAGATTGGCGGTTCTGACCAGTGGGGCAACATCACGTCAGGTATCGATCTGACGCGCCGTCTGCATCAGCAGCAGGCGTGGGGCTTGACCGTTCCGCTGATCACCAAATCCGATGGCACCAAATTCGGTAAAACCGAAGGTGGCGCAGTGTGGCTCGATGCGAAGAAAACCAGCCCATACAAATTCTACCAGTTCTGGATCAACACCGCCGATGCTGACGTGTATCGCTTCCTGAAGTTCTTCACCTTTATGAGCATTGAAGAGATCAATGCGCTGGAAGAAGAAGACAAGAACAGCGGTAAAGCGCCACGCGCCCAATACGTGCTGGCAGAGCAGGTAACACGTCTGGTGCACGGCGAAGCGGGTCTGACGGCGGCAAAACGTATTACCGACAGCCTGTTCTCCGGCAGCCTGACCGAGATGACCGAAGCGGACTTCGAACAGCTGGCGCAAGACGGTATGCCGGTGATCAATCTGAATGCAGAAGATGACCTGCAACAGGCGCTGGTGGCGGCTGAGCTGGTGCCGTCTCGTGGCCAGGCGCGTACCATGATCGGTTCCAACGCCGTGTCGCTAAACGGTGAAAAACAATCTGACGCCGAGTATCGTTTCAGCGACAGCGACAAACTGTTTGGTCGCTTCACGCTGTTGCGTCGCGGTAAAAAACACTACTGCCTGATTAACTGGCAGTAAGGTTCGAGGGCCGGTTTCCGGCCCTTTTTTATGGCAAGGCAGTACAGGGCAATAATGAAAAATATCCTCGCAATCCAGTCTCATGTGGTTTACGGCCACGCCGGTAACAGCGCCGCCGAATTCCCCATGCGCCGTATGGGCGCAAACGTTTGGCCGTTAAACACCGTACAGTTCTCTAACCACACGCAATACGGTCACTGGACCGGCACTGTGATGCCCGCTACGCATCTCACCGACATCGTTAAAGGCATTGCGGCGATTGACCGTCTGAAGACCTGTGATGCGGTGCTGAGCGGCTATTTAGGGTCTGCAGAGCAGGGCGAGCAGATTCTGGAAATCGTGCGTCAGGTGAAAGCCGCCAACCCCAACGCCTGGTTCTTCTGCGATCCGGTGATGGGCCATCCCGCGAAGGGCTGCATCGTGGCACCTGGCGTCGCGGAGTTCCATTGCAAGATGGCGATGCCAGCCAGCGATATCATCGCGCCGAACCTGCTGGAGCTGGAAATGCTCAGCGGCCACGAAGTGGCGAATGTTGAGCAGGCGGTAGTGGCGGCACGCACGTTAGTGGCGCAGGGACCGAAAGTGGTGCTGGTGAAACATCTGGCGCGTGCCGGACGTCGCAGCGATCGCTTCGAGATGCTGCTGGTCACCGCTGACGAGTGCTGGCATATCAGCCGTCCGCTGGTGGATTTCGGGGTTCGTCAGCCGGTGGGCGTGGGCGATCTCACCAGTGGTTTGCTGCTGGTCGATCTGCTGCACGGCAAATCGTTACAGGATGCACTGGAACACGTGACCGCCGCAGTGTATGAAGTGATGCTGAAAACTCACGAGATGGGCGAGTACGAGTTGCAACTGGTAGCAGCGCAGGATGCAATTGCACAACCGACTCAGCACTTTGCTGCTGAGAAGCTGTAACGGCTGCGAAATCTGCAGGCGACCACCCGGTGGCCTGCAGACAAGAGGCAAAACAGGCGCACAGGGTGCGCCTGAATCGGCTTAAACCAAACCTTCCGCCTTCAATGCTGCCTGCACCGCAGGGCGCTCCGCCACGCGATCAAACCAGGATTCAAGCGCCGTTAACCCGCTCAAATCCAGCTTGATGGCTTTTGCCCAACGCGTGACCACAAACAGGTAGACATCGGCCACGGTGAAACGTAGTCCCATCAGCCACTGCTTATCCTGCAGCGCTTCATTTACCGCCTGATATTTTTTCTCTAGCTGCGCCCGCACAATCGCTTTGTACTCTTCCGGCGTGTCCGGACGGAACAGCGGCGAGAAGGTTTTATGCAGTTCACTGCTGACAAAGCTCAACCATTCAAGGGTGTGGTAGCGCGTCAGGCTGCCGGTCGGTGCCAGTAAATTGCGATCCGGCTTCAGATCCGCCAGATACTGCACAATGGCAACGCCTTCGGTTAACAAGCTGCCGTCATCAAACTGCAGCGCCGGAACTTGTCCCTTTGGGTTAATCTGCCAGTAATCTTCTCCCTGCTCGGTGACCTTTTTCTGCAGATCGACATTGACCTGGGTAAAGTCCAGCCCGCATTCACGCGCAACAATATGCGGTGACAACGAACAGGCACCGGGCTTGCAATAGAGTTTCATCATGGCTTCTCCTGGAAGTGTGGTTGTGATCGAATTAGCATAAATCTGCGAAAATTTTTTACCAGTGACCGCGATCAGGAATTACGGTCCGCTCTAAACTTTTCCTGCGTAAAACAAGGTAGCGCAGGCAATTGTTCCAGCGCATAGTCCCAGAACTGACGCACCTTAGGCGTCATGTTTTTAACCCGCTGTGTGACCAGTTGTACCGGCAAGGGGGCAGGCTCCCACTCGGGTAATAAACGGATCAGTTTGCCTTCACGAATATCATCCAGCACTTGGTACGACAGCAAACGTCCAATCCCCTGGCCGCCACGCAGCGTTTCCAGCTGGCTTTCAATATCGTTTACGCGCAGACGAGGCAAAATGCGCACGCGTAAATCCTGGGCAAAGCGCCATTCGCGTGTGTGACGCAAACTGGTGATCACCGTATGTTGCTGCAGCTCTGCCGGATGGGCGGGAGCACCTGCAAGCCGAAGATATTCCGGGCTCGCCACCAACGTCGAACGCACGTTGCCCACTTTGCGTGCCACCATTGAAGAATCCTGTAATTCGCCAATGCGCAGCGCGATATCCAACCCGTTCTCAATTAAATCCTGATAGCTGTCACTCAGCACCACTTCGATTTGCATCTCGGGATGTTGCTGCAAGAATGCATTCACCAGCGGCATGACATGGCGGCGGCCGAAAGGCACGGGTGCGGTGATGCGCAGCAGCCCCTGCAGGCCACTGTGATGCGCGCTATCGAGCGCGTGCTGATAATCACCTAATATTTGCTGAGCCCGTTCGAACAGCTGCCAGCCCGCTTCTGTGGGCGCCAGTTGACGAGTGGTGCGTTCAATCAGGGTCGTGCCCAACCGGGACTCGAGGGCATTCAATGTGCGAGTAATGACTGGAGGAGATCGCTGTAAAAAACGTGCAGCACTGGCCAGGCTGCCTTGCTGAATCACCGCGACAAATACCTGAAGTTCTTCAAATCTATCCATGATGAGTCCAGCACGTTTAACAGGAAGCCGTCATCATGCGGGGAAGTGGATAAAAAGCGAAGCTTTGGCAGCAGGAAACGTTAAAGCGGTGGAAAGAAATGAGTAACAGGAAATAAAAAAGCCGGGCGTTTGCCCTAATGCCGATCAGTTAAGGATCAGTTGAACGATCCAGTGGCTGTGTAAGAATCCGGAAACGCTTCGTTTCCGGATTTTTTTATGCAGCTCAGTCAGGCCCTTGATATCGTC